>NZ_VMMW01000131.1:0-1900 GCF_013277425.1 Streptococcus sp. 79 | reverse complement strand
CTCATTAAATCGGGATTTGCTTTTAAGAGATGAATTTTTGGTGTGAATGCTTGACATTATTTTGATTGACCATGGCATAGGCCAGGGTTGTGTCAATCTTGCTATGACCTAGCAGTTTTTGGACTTGCTCGATAGGCATACCTTTATCAATTGCCTTAGTCGCTAAAGTTCTTCTGAACTTATGTGGGTGAACCTTTTGTATGCCGAGTTTCTCTCCTAACTTTCTTAAGCGAATCTCTACACCAGCAATTCCAAGCCTCTGGACTTTTCCAACTAACGTTACAAAAAGAGCAGGGTGACTATCTTTTCTGTCGTTAAGATAGTTTCTTAAATGAATTTTCGTACGAGCGTCAAAATATACTGGTCTCTCCTTCTTTCCTTTACCAAAGACAACACACTCTCTGTTTTCAAAATCAATATCTGAACGATTCAACTGTACAAGCTCCCCTACACGCATACCTGTCGATGCTAGTAGGTCTATTATTGCCAAATCTCTCAAATTTTCACAGTTATCACGCATAATTTCCAAATGTTCATCAGTATAAGTTTCCTTCACATTTTGCTCAGTCTTAATTTTCTTTATCCGTCGAATGGGATTTTTAATGATATATTCCTCTTGCTCAAGCCAAGCAAAAAAAGAAGACAATATACGCCTAATATTGTCTAAATTTGCCTTACTACAATCCTTTTCAGACTGGTAATTTGCTAAATAACTCCTTAAATCATCTGTTGTGAGTTGTGTCACAGACTCTTTAATAGCATTAAACAAGTTTTCAATCGTCCTCTGGTAATAACGAATTGTTTTTGAGCTACAGCCCTCTACCTGCTTGGCGGTAATAAATAGTTGCAACAGGTTATTATTCGAATACTTCTGCTGCTTTTTTCCGTCTACTAGATGATGTTCTAAACTCTCTCTCAACGCTAGTAATTGTTCATTATTTAAAAGAGGTAACATTTCTTGCATGATAATTGTAACTTTTGATTCCATAATTTCTCACTTTCTTATTCATCAATAAAAAGAGACAATATCAGTTTCTGCATTACAGAATTCTAATATTGTCTGTTCATTTATTTTCTTGTGCTCATTCAAATCCAGCATACTAGGTTACTTTTTGACCTTTTCTCTAACAGAATGTTCAGAAACCCATTTGGAGTAGCTTGTCATTTTTTCATCAGTTAAAGCTTCTACTGCGATGGTTACACACATTTTTACTGCTTCTTCTACCGTTACAGAAAAACGATAGCCGTTTAATTGTAAAAATTTGACCAAAACGAAGAAAGCAGTTCTTTTATTAGCATTAGCAAAAACATGCTTCTTTATCAATTGGACAAATAGTATAGTTGCTTTATCAAAAATTGTTGGATAAAGAGGCTTCCCAAAGACAAATTGTTCTGGTAAGTTCACAATCATATTTAAGGCAGAAGGACTAACTGTTTGAATTTTCTCATTTGGAGAATACCGTTGAATTGCTAAAGCATTTATTTTTTCAATTTGCTTTTCTGTCAGATAGATTGTCATTTTTCCACCAAAGCTTTGAAAACATCGTCGTATTCGTCAAATATTTTATCTAAATTTAAGTCAAAGGCATCATCAGATACATAAGAAACCTGCTGCCCCAATTCTTCAGGAGTAAAGATAATCTCACCACTTGGTAACAATTTAGCTTCGTATTTTACACCACTTGGAATATTAAATTCACTTGGAATCGTAATGGTGATTGAATTTCCTTGTTTTCTTGTTTTTACGACCATCTGATTTCCTCCTTTGTTGTATTATAACAAATCATTACCGTAATTACAATGGCAGAATATCAGCTAAAATACTCCTGCATCAGAGATTTCTTCAAAGTTTCAAGCTCTTCCAGAGATTTTTGGATTGCCAATTGTGATTTGTCGACCT
>NZ_VMMW01000130.1:0-3290 GCF_013277425.1 Streptococcus sp. 79 | reverse complement strand
TGTTATTATCATGGACAATGCTAGTTTTGATCCCAAGAACATTTTGGATGAACTCTGCATCCAAGATAAACACTTTTTCTTACCTCTACCTCCTTATTCACCAGATTTGAATCCTATTGAGTAAGCTTGGGCTATCTTGAAAAAGAAAGTAACAGATTTATTAAGGGAAGTCCCAACTATTTTTGAATGTTTGGAACGCTTTTTAAAACTAAATGACTATATCAAGCAGATAGTAAAGAACCTTGGGCCTACTACTGGTTAGGAATCACTGGAGGGAAAGCTCCTGATTTTTTTTGCCCTTTCTCAAATTTCTGATCAATCCTATCTCATCCAATCTGAAACTTGTCATACCCAGACTACTGCAAAACTCATCTCAGACATTGTTCGCTTCGCTCAGATTACAAAATCCAATGAATTAGCTCAACTCCATATCATGGGACAACTCCATGAACTGATGTTTCATCTGGGAACTATTGCTCCCAATCAGAAAAAAGAATATTTCATCAACCTACCAACTCTATCTTGAATGCAAACGATTAATTGATAGCCACTATCCTCAATCACTTACAATTCAAGATTTAACAAAAGAACTATCCGTTCACAGAAGCTACTTATCAAGCGTATTCAAAGAATTTAATACCTTATCACCCAAAGAATACCTACTCTACGTTCGAATGCACCGAGCTAAACAACTTCTCGAAAATACCCAAGAATCCATCAAGGTAATTGCATACTCGGTAGGTTTTTCAGATCCACTACATTTTTCGAAAGCTTATAAACAATACTTTAATCAGACTCCAAGTCATACAAGAAAAGAATACTCTCAATACCAACTAGTGAGAAAGGCAACATTATGAAATCCTACCAAGCTGTCTACCAAATCCTATCTAAAGAAACCGACTATATCAGCGGAGAAAAAATCGCAGAAAAACTATCCCTAAGCCGAACATCAATTTGGAAAGCTATCAAGCGACTAGAACAAGAAGGGATTGAAATTGATAGTATCAAAAATAGAGGATATAAACTGATGAATGGTGACCTTATTCTTCCAGAGATTCTAGAAGAAAATCTTCCAATTAAAATCAGTTTTAAACCCGAAACAAAATCAACACAACTAGATGCAAAAGAAGCAATTGATTTAGGCTATGAAGCAAACACCCTCTATCTAGCTTCCTATCAAATAGCAGGGCGTGGCCGTTTTCAACGCTCCTTCTACTCTCCTCAAGGTGGCATTTATATGACCCTCCATCTTAAACCAAATCTTCCCTATGACAAATTACCGTCCTACACACTACTTGTAGCTGGAGCTGTCTACAAAGCCATTAAGAACCTAACTTTAATAGATGTCGACATAAAATGGGTCAATGATATCTACCTAAACAATCATAAAATTGGAGGAATTCTCACTGAAGCAATGACCTCTGTAGAAACTGGCTTAGTCACAGATATCATTATTGGAGTAGGTATCAATTTCACTATTAAAGACTTCCCTCAGGAATTAAAAGAAAAAGCTGCCAGCTTATTTAAAGCTACAGCTCCTATAACAAGGAATGAATTGATCATAGAAATCTGGCGTACTTTCTTCGAAACACCAGCAGAAGAGCTATTATACCTATACAAAAAACAGTCATTCGTTCTTGGAAAAGAAGTTACTTTCACACTAGATCAAAAAGACTACAAGGGACTTGCTAAAGACATCTCTGAAAGTGGAAAACTTTTGGTGCAATGTGATAACGGAAAAGAAATCTGGCTCAATAGCGGAGAAATTTCTCTCAAGAGTTGGAAGTAATAATAAATTAGAACAACCATAAAATCGACAATATATAAAGATTTTAGCTTTTCTTCAACCCACTACAGTTGACAAAGAGCCTGAAAACTTCAAAAAACGGATTTTTATCGCTCTGAACATCAAAAAAGAAAGGACGAAATTTGTCCTTTCTCGAGCTTAGCTGACTTCAACCCACTACAGTTGACAAAGAGCCAAATGAAAAAGAGAGTTACAAACTCTCATTAAAACGGAGAATAAGGGATTCGAACCCTTGCGCCAGTTACCCGACCTAACGATTTAGCAAACCGTCCTCTTCAGCCTCTTGAGTAATTCTCCAATTAATGGGCACGAGTGGACTCGAACCACCGACCTCACGCTTATCAGGCGTGCGCTCTAACCACCTGAGCTACGCGCCCAAGTTAAAAAACTTGGTAATTTGAACAAAGTTCAAAGCGGGTGACGAGAATCGAACTCGCGACAACAGCTTGGAAGGCTGTAGTTTTACCACTAAACTACACCCGCATAAATACTATCAATAAAATGGCGCGAGACGGAATCGAACCGCCGACACATGGAGCTTCAATCCATTGCTCTACCAACTGAGCTACCGAGCCTTATTGCGGGAGCAGGATTTGAACCTACGACCTTCGGGTTATGAGCCCGACGAGCTACCGAGCTGCTCCATCCCGCGTTAATATAAAAGGAGGATGTGGGATTCGAACCCACGCACGCTTTTACACGCCTGACGGTTTTCAAGACCGTTCCCTTCAGCCGGACTTGGGTAATCCTCCAATATTCAAATGGACCTTGTAGGACTTGAACCTACGACCACTCGGTTATGAGCCGAGAGCTCTAACCAGCTGAGCTAAAGGTCCGACAAGATCATTATAGCGGCGAAGGGGATCGAACCCCCGACCTCCCGGGTATGAACCGGACGCTCTAGCCAGCTGAGCTACACCGCCATGAATCGGGAAGACAGGATTCGAACCTGCGACACCTTGGTCCCAAACCAAGTACTCTACCAAGCTGAGCTACTTCCCGAGTTAAATAGAAAAATGCACCCTAGAGGAGTCGAACCTCTAACCGCCTGATTCGTAGTCAGGTACTCTATCCAGTTGAGCTAAGGGTGCTCATTATATTATGCCGAAGACCGGAATCGAACCGGTACGATTGTTACCAATCGCAGGATTTTAAGTCCTGTGCGTCTGCCAGTTCCGCCACCCCGGCCTCTCTAAGCGAACGACGGGATTCGAACCCGCGACCCCCACCTTGGCAAGGTGGTGTTCTACCACTGAACTACGTTCGCACTATTTTCTTCTATCTAAAAATGCCGACTACATGACTTGAACACGCGACCCTCTGATTACAAATCAGATGCTCTACCAACTGAGCTAAGCCGGCTCATCTATTATATCTCAATGCGGGTTAAGGGACTTGAACCCCCACGCCGTTAAGCGCCAGATCCTAAATCTGGTGCGTCTGCCAATTCCGCCAAACCCGCATATATGACCCGTACTGGGCT
>NZ_VMMW01000013.1:0-2245 GCF_013277425.1 Streptococcus sp. 79 | reverse complement strand
CCACAAAGAAATCGCTTGTCCTGCTGTTCTT
Organism: Streptococcus sp. 79; assembly: GCF_013277425.1. NCBI lineage: Bacteria > Bacillati > Bacillota > Bacilli > Lactobacillales > Streptococcaceae > Streptococcus > Streptococcus sp. 79. The sequence continues at coordinate 2,214 of NZ_VMMW01000013.1, read as the reverse complement.
GTAAATCATGGGAGCTATAAACTCTCCGTCTACTTGTCCTGCAACAATTGAAGTTCGCTCAAAACGACGTCCGCTAATCTTTTCATAGACTTTCTCCCCTCTAGGAGCCCCTGCATAAGGACGAGGGAGCGCTATTGTATAATAGATTGAAACTAGAATAGTACACCTCTACTTCTAAAACATTGTTAGAAATCTATTTGACTGTCCTGATTGATTCATCCTGTTCTTATCTCATTTCACTATATTCACCGGTAGTGAATCTCTACAGAGGACTTACACCTCAGATGCACGACATGCCCATCGTATAAAAAAATCTCCTACCCAAGGTAGAAGAATTTTAATCTTATAAAACTTAATCCGTCATGTCCGATACCAAAGTTCGATGCTCCAATGGAATACTGCACATAACTAGCAAGAAAATAAAGCCTGACTGAATCCAGAAGAGAGCCAAGTCAAAAATTCCGTGCACAGCAACCACTGTAAGGAAAGATAGATAAAGGCCGATAATCGGACGTTTCCCCGACTCCTGACTCATATCCATCATCAAGCGAACAGGAGCAACAGAAGACAAAACTAATAAAATAGTCCCCACAATTCCGTAACTCAGAATCGTATCAATATAAAGGCTATGAGCATGTTCATGATAAGGAGCATGTATCCGAGGATACGAGTGCATGTAGGTCAATGGCCCCTCACCCCAAAAAGGATTTTGCTTAAACAAGGCCATCCCAGCATCCCAAATAGAAATTCGTTCTTCCATAGAAGAATCTAAAGTCCCCATCCGAACTCCCAAATCACTGGAAAAGAGGAAGCTCAAGCCAATCGCAAATACCCCAATACTAAGCCAAAAGGCCTTCCAGTTTTTAATAGTCGTAAAGAGATAGATGATTGCTCCAGCGATAATAGCAGGAAAAGCAGTTCGATTTTGCGTAAAGTTCAATCCAAAGAGATTAACAAAGCCTGCAATCACACAGAATACTTTCAACCAATTCAACTTGGTCGTTGTAAATAGATAGAAAGCAATCATGATACAGAAACAACAAATAATTCCATAATAATTAGGATTAAAGAAGGTCACTTCTGCACGATTCTGATGCCACACCTGCATATTGGGTGAAAGAAAAGCATAGTTGAATTTCTTCACAATTTGGAAATGTTCTAAACTCGCAAAAGCAGCTGACAAGACGCTACCAAACAAGACGAGCTGCAAAATTAATCGAAAGAATTTATGTGATAAAATCGACTGATATTGCAAAAATAAAATAGCAAACAAAAACATTCCTACTGAAGCCACAAGACCCATCCAATTTTGTGCAAGAATGGATATAACAGTACTATAGCCAAGAAAAAGAAGCAGCATCGGATGCTCCCCCATTTTCTGAAGAATACTTTTCATGTCTCCTGTAAAAATCAAACTGATAATATATAAACAGAATACAACTACAAAAAGATAAAAGGGCAAAAAGATACTCAGGATAATTCCCAATAAAATCAGCTCTTTACTAGACAACCCTATCAGCTTTTCAATAAAGCCTATTGATTTCAAAATGAATCCTTTCTCTCCAAATCAGCTGATTCAGATAATAGTAAGCTATCCTATATTGTACCACTTTTTTAACAATTTGAAAACAAAGGAAACGTTTTCCAAAATAAAATGTAATTCGAATGTGATAATTGAAAGTTCTATAATGAAGTTAGCCACCCAGCCCTCCTAAAAATTAGATGGTTCAACTAGCTGATAGCTAGCACTCGATTTCATTTGATAAGAGGCTTGATGCTGTTAGGCTGACAAGCCAAGGCTAAGATTAGCCTTGGTTTAGCTGACAAAACTGCTTCAAGGGTTCCTCTTGTCAAATGAAAGCTCTTCTAGGCATAAGAAAACACCTCTGTGTTATACTTGTTGTTCAATCACAAACACAAGAAAGGCACAGAGATGCAAAACCATTATACTACAAAAGCCAAACATTTGACAATCGATAGCCGTCGCTTAATCGAACGATGAAAAAAGGAAGGGAAATCAAATAGAGAAATCGCCTCTTTACTTGGAAAAGCTCACCAAACTATCCATACTGAAATCAAGCGTGGGACAGTCCGACAATGACTTGGAAAAGGACGCTTTAAAGAGGTTTATGCTGCCGACTATGCTCAACAGTCTTATGAAAATAATCGCAAGCACTCGGCCAGGAAATCAAGATTCAACACGGAGCTGAAGTA
>NZ_VMMW01000129.1:0-523 GCF_013277425.1 Streptococcus sp. 79 | reverse complement strand
ACTCTTATGCGGTATTAGCTATCGTTTCCAATAGTTATCCCCCGCTACCAGGCAGGTTACCTACGCGTTACTCACCCGTTCGCAACTCATCCAGAGAAGCAAGCTCCTCCTTCAGCGTTCTACTTGCATGTATTAGGCACGCCGCCAGCGTTCGTCCTGAGCCAGGATCAAACTCTCATTAAAAGTTTGAGTTCTCACTCATTTCTGTCACTGACAGATTTATTGTTTTTTCATTGTTCAGTACTACAACCTTGGTTGTAGTGCCCTGCACATTGGTTCGTCTTGTTCAGTTTTCAAAGGTCTTTGTCACTCGCTTCCCTCAAGCGACAACTATATTAGTATATCACAGCTGCTTTCGCTTGTCAACACTTTTTTGAAACTTTTTTAATCTTTTTTTCATCAAGTGTTCCAACTGCAACATACCATAGTCCGTACGGGATTCGAACCCGTGTTACCGCCGTGAAAAGGCGGTGTCTTAACCCCTTGACCAACGGACCAGAGTGGTTATTTTCAACTCTTGCTA
>NZ_VMMW01000128.1:0-543 GCF_013277425.1 Streptococcus sp. 79 | reverse complement strand
AATTGTGATTTGTCGACCTGGGCTACAAAGTCTGCGAACTCATTTTGGAGGGCTAGAGGGGGGAAAATCAGTTCAAAATTTTTAATCAGTTGACCGTTTAAATTAGGTTGATTTCCTCCTCGTCCAAGTTCTCGTAATTCGCTATACCTTAGCATTAATTGATGCCAAATAAAAACTGGATTGTCTATTTTATTTGGAAATATAGCCCCACATGCTTGGTTGCTAGTAGATTCAACTTTGAGGATTGCACTTCTTCCTCTTGTTTGTCCTTGACCATACATAGCAATTAATATTGTATTAACTGGAAAAAGTTTAAGAGATGTATTTTCTAAAGCAAATTTTGTGATTTTTTCCTCAGTTTCCGTAATTTCTCTATTTATTACCTCAGTTGTTTTTACCCAATTAATCGTTCCGCTATCCCAATATAATTTATTATCTCTTGATGGTGTACTTCCACTAGAAACTTCAAATTTTTCACCTATTTTATATTTGGGGAATAATGTAGTATAAAAATCCCCAAACATCTCATTAAATCGGGATTTG
>NZ_VMMW01000127.1:0-980 GCF_013277425.1 Streptococcus sp. 79 | reverse complement strand
CTTTAGCTCCTAAGGATGATTTATCTGCTTGCTTGGGAGTGGCTTCAAAAAATTTCCTTCTCACATGCGCCCAACATCCAACAAGTTCAGCTTCTTCCAGTTGACGATAAGCTTCTAGCGGTTCGCAGTTTACCAAGCTTAGCGTCGCTTTGCTCCTAAACCTTGGACTGCTATCGCATAGGCAGAACTAGAGGACTAAAGTTCTAAGTTACTGCCGCAACATGTCACAATGCACATAGCCAGAATAGTCTCCTAGGAAGTCTTGTACTACTGAACCACTTCGACGCTGATCATGGTGGTAAAGCCTAATCCCTTGTTTCTCTGATTTTCCTGACAAAAAAGTCCAATAGTAGGTCAGATGGCTATCACTTTCTAAGACCCGATAAGAGGTTTCATCCGCATGAAGAAGAGCTTGTTCTAACAATTTTTCTCGTAAAAGGTTATAAAGGGACTCTAAATAGTATTGACTCATCTTGATATGCCAATTAGAGATTTCCTTACGTGTGATTGGTAAACCCATCTTAAATCTTCTTCTTGGAGATAATTACGAATTTTAAGCAGAATATCATTTCTCTTTTTAGAATCAAAAGGACGAGATTGTGGAATCTCTACAGGAACAATAGGTTGTGGCATTAAAATATCCGTAACCGCCCAATAACGAAGTATATTGAAAAATCTCCAGACTAGAGAACTCACGGATAGTTCCTAATCTGGAGATTTCTTATTTGCACTTTTCTTGTACAACTTTATTCCATGGTAAATAAGCCTCTAAAACCTCTTTGTTTACGAGAGTTTCCTCGTTTGGAAGACATTCTAGAAGATAGGATAGATATTTTTCACTATTTAGTTGATGACGTTTAGCTGTTTCCAACAAACTCATAATAATAGCTGTTGCTTTAGCTCCTTCAAAACTTTGAGAAAACAACCACCCTCGCTTTTTAAAATTTAGCTTAAGCTAATAGAGTCCACTGGACTCTTTT
>NZ_VMMW01000126.1:0-993 GCF_013277425.1 Streptococcus sp. 79 | reverse complement strand
TGATTATGGCTCTTATTATCTGAATAACATTAAAATTGAAATAGATTTTCCAAGAAGATCAACTTGGTTGCTAGCTCCTTTAGAAAAAATTGTAACAACTATTTCAGCTAAGCCTTATCAAATAAAACAGTCTGAAATTGTAAAAGAGGGCAAGATTCCAGTAGTTAGTCAATCTAAAATATTAGTTGAAGGATTTTCTAATAATTTTTCTAAGATTCTAGACTATAAAACAAACGTTGTAATATTTGGTGACCATACAAGAAATCTTAAGATTATAGACTTCCCTTTTGTTGTTGGTGCAGACGGAGTAAAAATTCTGTCTCCAATTTGCTTATCTGCAAAATTTTTAAAATACCACTTAGACTATACGCTATTATTTGTTAGGAACAGGGGCTATGCTCGACATTATTCGTATCTAAAATCTAAAATAATAGGTATTCCTTCAGTTTTAGAACAAAAGAGAATTGTCGCTAAAATTGATTTACTTTTTCAAAAAGTTTCTCAGCTTTAGTAATTATTAATTTTTGTGTACGTATACCTGGAAAATTAATTATAGTTTGAGAAAATCTAGTTTTGTTTAATATAGGAATAGTGGTAGATGATGTATTGTTCTTGAATTGTTTTTGCATAAAATCAGACTGTATAGCTAAAAGTAAAAATTTTGAGTTGACAAAATTAAATACTTCTATGCCATGCATTTGTTGATTGAACGCTCCATCAACACGAACAATCCCAGCAATTCCAATATTTCCAATACCATTTATTAAAATAGAACCTGCTTTTATTTTTCTGGATTTTGTATTTCCTAGAACCGATAAATATTCAGTTGCATTGTATAGTTCTCCTTGTAATAAATCAGCAGGTTTATAGAATGGTATTTCGCCGCCGTAGTTTTCAGGGCTATTTTTAGATGGCGTGTTACCAGTACTAATTATTCCTATATAATTTAATGTTGTCTGTACCCAATTCATAGGTATCTTCCCATAATAAGAG
>NZ_VMMW01000125.1:0-1089 GCF_013277425.1 Streptococcus sp. 79 | reverse complement strand
AAATAACAGTCAAAGCAGAGACTGTCGATAGCAGGCTAGCTAATAAAGTACCCGCAATAATTGAAATACCGAATTTGCGATAAAATGTTTTCTTCATTTTTATAATTCATTCCTTTCGTTTCACTCAAGGCACAACACAGAATGAAAAAGTGTTGTGCTCTTTGTTTTATAATAACAGTGAGAAAGCCTATCACTACTACAAATCACGGGGAGGTGAATAAGTGAGTGGTACAGCCACTACCTCGCATTTTTATAGGTGTCATTCTTTCCATCAAGCACAAGAACTGTGACTAAGAGCACGTAAACTTATAATTGAATAAGCGACTCGTTTGTGAAAGGAAAGAATAGTCAAGGGATAGGCAGACTCAAATTTTATGAAGGGAGCCCCCTCATGTTAAAAATTATTTATATGGCATCGAAAAGCTATCATCGCTATCTGTCGCAGATTATTGGTTGCCATCTACCACGTACTTTTAAAACAGGAGAGTTATAATCCAAGATTACAAGGTCTTACAGAAATAAGAAATTCAGATAAGACAATGTCTGTCCAAGATGCCGTTCGTTTTGCACAACAGCACGGATTCAAGGTGCTTTAATTTTAAAGGTTGGGTATCAAGACCTCTTTTTAGTGTGCCCAAAATTTAGAGAAGTAATCAATCAACTAACTTTTATTTTTTCAAACTTGCCCCTACAATTTTTAATGAATAATAAAAGCGAATATACTAGAGACTAATTCTATTCCATTATTCTTTAATCAGCCTTCCCAACATCAAGACCATTGGACTTCTTTTGTGATTGCACTCGAATCTCCAATTGTCTATTCTTCTGAATAAACTGTTGGTAAGGAATTGTATTACTAAACATAAAAACACCTAGCAATGCAAATGTAACTAATTTTTTAATTCCACGTTTTTTTCTCATGCAATGAAACCCCTTTCTTTTTTCTTGTTTTTATTCTAACAGATATATTTTATTTAGCCAAGTGTTTTTATTGCATTTTGAACTTTTTTTTCTTATTATTACCATAAAGAATTATTTGTTTCTTTAACTTACTATTTTGAACTAAAAATTTTATAATGAAATTAAGCA
>NZ_VMMW01000124.1:0-671 GCF_013277425.1 Streptococcus sp. 79 | reverse complement strand
AGTACCGACTTCTGAGCTACTAATTGATAATGGTCACCCCAGCCAGATACCTTATCTGCTATCCATTTAGGAACTCCTAACTTAAGCAATCCCCATAGTCGTCTCGATTTCTTCTTCCATTGCTTCCAGATAATCACTCGTAGGCGAGTACGCAAGCGCTCATCTATGCTGGTGACAATACTTTTCATATTTCCCAATGAGAAATAGTTTATCCATCCTCGAATAGACAAATTCAGTTGCTCAATACGTCTTGTTAAGTCTATACTCCATTTCCTCTGTGTTAGTTTCTTCAATTTAAGCTTAAATCTCCGAACACTATCTTGATGGGGACGACTTTTCCAACCATCTGATGATTTCCAGAACCCAAAACCTAAGTATTTCAGCTCTCTTGGTCTGGTAATCTTAGTCTTGGTCATATTTACTTTCAAACCTAGCCGTTTCTCAATAAAACGACTGACTGAATACATCACACGCTTAGCGGCTGCCTCGCTTCCGACCGTCATCACACAATCATCTGCGTAGCGCACAAATCGAAGTCCCCTCTTTTCTAATTCCTTGTCCAATTCATTAAGCATGATATTGGATAAGAGAGGAGATACATTTCCTCCCTGTGGTGTGCCAACTAGCGTTTTATGACGTTGACCATTAATGATAACACCTGAATGAAGAAA
>NZ_VMMW01000123.1:0-2979 GCF_013277425.1 Streptococcus sp. 79 | reverse complement strand
GCCTTATTTCAGGCTTATAAAAAGGAGTTAGGTTCTTCCTACACACGTGATGACTTTTATCAACTCTTGAAGCGCCATGGTTGGCGAAATATTAGGCCACGTCCAGAACATCCCAAGAAAGCAGACTCTCAAACCATTGTCGCGTCTAAAAATAAAATCTCAATTCAAGAAGACAAGAAAGCGCTTTAAAACCAGTAGGCATTTTCGTAAGGTTCGCTTGATGTACCAAGATGAGGCTGGTTTCGGTAGAATCAGTAAACTGGGATCTTGTTGGGCTCCAATAGGAGTAGGTCCACATGTCCATAGTCACTATATACGAGAATTTTGCTATTGTTATGGAGCTGTTGATGCCCATACAGGCGAATCATTTTTCTTAATCGCTGGTGGATGTCATACTGAGTGGATGAACGCCTTTTTAGAAGAGCTTTCACAAGCTTATCCAGATGATTATCTTTTACTCGTTATGGACAATGCCATATGGCATAAATCAAGTACCTTAAAGATTCCGACTAATATTGGCTTTACCTTTATTCCTCCATACACACCAGAGATGAACCCCATTGAACAAGTGTGGAAAGAGATTCGTAAACGTGGATTTAAGAATAAAGCCTTTCGAACTTTGGAAGATGTCATGAATCAACTTCAAGATGTTATACAAGGACTGGAGAAGGAGGTGATAAAGTCCATCGTTAATCGGAGATGGACTAGAATGCTTTTTTGGCATAAATGAACAATTTTATTTTTCAGAATAGATCAAATATAACAAATAACTCTTAAAATTCAGAAAATTCTATTGACAGAACTTGAAAAAGGGTCTATAATGAATAAAAAACAAAGGAGAATGCTATGAAAACAAGAAAAGCATTGGCTCTTGTGGGAGTAACTTTATTAGCAGCTGGTGTTTTAGCTGCTTGTTCTGGGGGTTCAGGCGCTCAAGGTGAAAAGACCTTTGCGTTTACCTACGAAACACATCCAGATAATCTCAACTATTTGACAACTGGTAAGGCAGCAACTTCTGAGATTACTAGTAATGTGATTGATGGATTGCTTGAAAATGATAAATACGGGAACCTTGTTCCTTCATTGGCAGAAGACTGGTCAGTTTCTAAGGATGGCTTGACTTATACTTATAAGATTCGTCAGGATGCCAAGTGGTATACATCTGAGGGAGAAGAGTATGCTCCTGTTAAGGCTCAGGACTTTGTGACAGGTCTTAAATATGCAACAGATAAGAAAGCGGATGCTCTTTACTTGGTACAGGATTCAATCAAAGGTCTGGATGCCTATGCAAAAGGTGAAATCACAGACTTTGCTCAAGTTGGGATTAAAGCCCTTGACGATCAGACAGTTCAATACACCTTGAACAAACCTGAAACTTTTTGGAATTCTAAAACAACTATGGGTGTGCTTGCGCCAGTCAATGAAGAGTTTTTGAATTCAAAAGGGGATGATTTTGCCAAAGCTACGGATCCAAGTAGTCTCTTGTATAATGGACCTTATTTGTTGAAATCCATTGTGACAAAATCCTCTGTTGAATTTGCGAAAAATCCGAACTACTGGGATAAGGACAATGTGCATATTGACAAGGTCAAATTGTCATTCTGGGATGGTCAAGATACTAGCAAACCTGCAGAAAACTTTAAAGATGGTAGCCTTACAGCAGCTCGTCTCTATCCAACAAGTGCAAGTTTCGCAGAGCTTGAGAAGAGTATGAAGGACAATATTGTCTATACTCAACAAGACTCTATTACGTATCTAGTTGGTACAAATATTGACCGTCAGTCCTATAAATACACATCTAAGACTAGCGAAGAACAAAAGACATCGACTAAAAAGGCTCTCTTAAACAAGGATTTCCGTCAGGCTATTGCCTTTGGTTTTGATCGTACAGCCTATGCCTCTCAGTTGAATGGACAAACTGGAGCAAGCAAAATCTTACGTAATATCTTTGTTCCACCAACATTTGTTCAAGCAGATGGTAAAAACTTTGGTGAGTTGGTCAAAGAGAAATTGCTCACTTATGGGGATGAATGGAAGGATGTTAATCTTGCAGATTCACAAGATGGTCTTTACAATCCAGAAAAAGCCAAGGCTGAATTTGCTAAAGCTAAATCAGCCTTACAAGCAGAAGGTGTGACATTCCCAATTCATTTGGATATGCCAGTTGACCAAACAGCAACTACAAAAGTTCAGCGCGTCCAATCTATGAAACAATCCTTGGAAGCGACTTTAGGAGCTGATAATGTCATTATTGATATTCAACAACTACAAAAAGACGAAGTAAACAATATTACATATTTTGCTGAAAATGCTGCTGGTGAAGACTGGGATTTATCAGATAATGTCGGTTGGGGTCCAGACTTTGCCGATCCATCAACCTACCTTGATATCATCAAACCATCTGTAGGAGAAAGTACTAAAACATATTTAGGGTTTGACTCAGGGGAAGATAATGTAGCTGCTAAAAAAGTAGGTCTATATGACTACGAAAAATTGGTTACTGAAGCTGGTGATGAGACTACAGATGTTGCTAAACGATATGATAAATACGCAGCAGCCCAAGCTTGGTTGACAGATAGTGCCTTGATTATTCCAACTACATCTCGTACAGGGCGTCCAATCTTGTCTAAGATGGTACCATTTACAATACCATTTGCATTGTCAGGAAATAAAGGTACAAGCGACCCAGTCTTGTATAAATACTTGGAACTTCAAGACAAGGCAGTTACTGCAGATGAATACCAAAAAGCTCAAGAAAAATGGATGAAAGAAAAAGCAGAATCCAATAAAAAAGCGCAAGAAGAACTTGCCAAACATGTCAAATAAAACAAAAAGAGACTGAGTCAAAAGTCCTAAAAATAAGAAAAACGCATAGTATCAAGGTACAATTCTGAACTGCACCCCAAAAGTTAGACAGAAAAAATCTAACTTTTGGGGTATTTTTATTATGAAATTAACTTATGATGATAAAGTTCAGAT
>NZ_VMMW01000122.1:0-1088 GCF_013277425.1 Streptococcus sp. 79 | reverse complement strand
TTTTGTTTATTTCAAGTATTTATAACTCAAAAAAGGGAAGTAACAATTAAGCTACTTCCCTGGAGCGCAAAGGCTCAAAGTTTAAAAATATGAGGGTAAACCTCTAAGTAACCTAATTATAGAGTAAACTTTTATAAATGTCAATTTTTTAAGTACAATTCTTTTAATTTTTCGTCAATTCTATCTAAAGTTTCGTCACTAACCTTGATTTTTCCGCAAGGATCCAGTTCGTTTATGTAAATAATTCTGTCTTTACTAATCGTTTTTATCTGATCACATTTTGCGTAGGAAATTTTATTAAATCGTTGATAATGGTTAACAAGATCTTTTAATTTTCTATTAGTGTTTTCCACTTTTTCCATCCCTGCACCGTTGTCATAGATTTCTTTAGCTGATTCTGAATTGTAAGCATCTCCGTATTGAATCAAAAATTCCTGATATATTTCTTCTGCACTCCCTAAATCAAAAGGAGTAATTTCTGTAAGTGCATAGTGAATGATCGAAAAATAATCAAAACCAATTTTGTCAAGAATAGGTAATAAGAATCTTTTGGATTTTTGCTGTATAACTTCGTCAATCATAACAGAAAACTTTTTTTCTTTTGAACTAATTGGAAGTACCGTCAGATTCCTTGATTTTGGAGAATCATTTTTATTTAGGACAACAGCCCAGTGTCTATTTGATAATTCAGAGCCAATATTGATTCCAAAATCTACAAAGATTAAAGAACCACGTTTCAGAACATTGTAACTCTTGCTAGTGTTTTGTGTTTCTGACAAGAATAGATTAGATTCTTTTTCTAGCCAATTAGGCAAAAATCGGAATTTATTATTATTTTTAAATGTTGAATGAACTTTCTCAAAGTTTTTTGAAGCCTTTAAAATCTGTTTATTTTGTATTGTCATTTATTCCCCTCTATACACCCCGATAACTGCATAAATCTTGATGTGCGTGTCTTCGGCTGGTGGGAAGTCTAGGATGATGTCTTCGTACTTGTCATTGAGTGATACGAGGCGTAAGCGTCCGTTTTCGGTATAGATCTTCTTAAAGTAAGAACGGTCTCCGTATGCGATAACTGCCAAATCTCC
>NZ_VMMW01000121.1:0-4028 GCF_013277425.1 Streptococcus sp. 79 | reverse complement strand
GAAACTCTCGTAAACAAAGAGGTTTTAGAGGCTTATTTACCATGGACTAAAGTTGTACAAGAAAAGTGCAAATAAGAAATCTCCAGATTAGGAACTATCCGTGAGTTCTCTAGTCTGGAGATTTTTCAATATACTTCGTTATTGGGCGGTTACGATAGAACTGACGAAGTCAGCTCAAAACACAGTTTTGAGGTTGTGGATAGAACTGACGAAGTCAGTAACCATACCTACGGTAAGGCGACGCTGACGTGGTTTGAAGAGATTTTTGAAGAGTATTAAGGAGCAAAACGGATGCAGACTGCTTCGGGAACATGGAAGTCGTTGGAGAGTTCTGCTAGACGACCATTGTCACAATTACGTTTAAAGACAGTTGCATTGTCAGAGTCTTGGTGGACAGCAATGAGAAATTTTTGGTCAGGTGTCAAATCAAAATCACGTGGAGTCTGACCATGTGTTGGAACGATTTCTAATAACTCTAAGCTACCGTCCGCAAGGATGGTATATACTGCGATAGAATCATGACCACGGTTAGAAGCGTAGAGGTATTTACCGTCTGTAGAGAGACGAATAGCAGCGGTTCCATTAAAGCCTTCATAACCGTCTGGTAGAGTTGAAATCACTTGCATACGTTCAAATTCGCCAACGCCATCGTAGATTAGAACCTCGATAGTGCTATTGAGTTCACAAATCAGATAAGCGATTTTATAGTGGTTATGGAAAACGATATGACGTGAGCCCGCTCCTGGCTGGCTATTGTAGGTATAGAGTTTAGATAATTTCCCTTCTTGATCAAGGTCATAAGTGATAACTTGGTCAGTACCCAAGTCGCAGGTCACTAGATAGTGGTCAGGTGTTAAATCTGTATAGTGAACATGGGGGGAAGCTTGATTTTCATGTGGACCTTGGCCACTGTGTTGATCCATATCACTAAGTAGAAGACTCCCATCCTTCTGACGTTTATAAACAAGGACCTGTCCCTTGTGGTAGTTGGCTGCATAGACCAAATTACGCTTTTCATCAACGGCAACATAACAGTGGGGAGCTCCTTTTTCAACGACGTGATTTAATAAAGCCCCGTCAGTTTGATAGGCTGCAATCCCTCCCTTATCGTCTTGACTACCAACAGTGTATAGGTGTTGGTGCTGGTCAAAGGCAAGGTAGGTTGGACTTGGCTCAGCTGTAAAAAGTTCTAGATTTGAAAGCTGACCAGTTTCTGTATCAAAGTCAGCCTTGTAAATCCCTTGGGAAGTACGACGTGTATAAGTTCCAAAATAAACAGTTTCTTTCATAACGTTACCTCTATATAAAGATAAGACTATTATATCACAAAAACAAGCCAATTAAAGACATCCAATTAGATGTAAGCACTTTAAAAAAGAGTTATTTTGATTTAAAAATGGTATAATGAGAGAACGATAGAAAGGAAGTATTTATGGAACAAAAAGAGAAACATTTTAGCCTGTCTTGGTTTTTCAAGTGGTTTTTGGATAACAAGGCCATTACGGTATTTTTGGTAACCTTATTATTGGGACTGAATCTTTTTATTTTAAGTAAGATTAGTTTTCTATTTTCATCTGTTTTAGACTTTTTGGCAGTCGTGATGCTGCCAGTTATTCTATCTGGTTTACTATATTATTTATTAAATCCTATTGTTGATTGGATGGAGAAGCATAAGGTGAATCGTGTCATAGCTATCACTATTGTCTTTGTCATCATCGCTATCTTTATCATTTGGGGCTTGGCAGTAGCTATTCCAAATCTGCAACGTCAGGTTTTGACCTTTGCAAGAAACGTTCCTGTTTACTTAGAAGATATAGATAGGATTGTTAATGGATTGGTAGCCCAGCACCTGCCAGATGATTTCAGACCTCAGTTAGAGCAGGTTTTGACAAACTTCTCTAGTCAGGCTACAGTTTGGGCAAGTAAAGTTTCATCTCAGGCAGTCAACTGGGTGAGTGCCTTTATTAGCGGAGCTTCTCAAGTGATTGTTGCCTTGATTATCGTTCCTTTCATGCTCTTTTATCTCTTGCGTGATGGGAAAGGCCTGCGTAACTATTTGACCCAATTCATGCCAAGAAAATTGAAAGAACCTGTAGGACAAGTTTTATCAGATGTGAATCAACAGTTGTCCAACTATGTTCGAGGGCAAGTGACAGTGGCTATTATTGTAGCAGTAATGTTTATGATCTTCTTCAAGATTATTGGTCTACGCTATGCGGTTACGCTTGGTGTTACTGCTGGTATTTTAAATCTGGTTCCTTATCTTGGTAGCTTCCTAGCCATGCTTCCTGCCCTAGTATTGGGCTTGATTGCTGGGCCAGTTATGCTTTTAAAAGTGGTGATTGTCTTTATCGTAGAACAAACTATTGAAGGTCGTTTTGTCTCTCCATTGATTTTGGGAAGTCAATTAAATATCCATCCCATTAATGTTCTCTTTGTTTTGTTAACTTCAGGATCTATGTTTGGTATCTGGGGAGTTTTACTTGGTATTCCAGTTTATGCCTCTGCTAAGGTTGTCATTTCGGCCATTTTCGAATGGTATAAGGTAGTCAGTGGTCTATATGAATTAGAGGGCGAGGAAGTCAAGAGTGAACAATAGTCAACAGATGTTACAGGCTTTGGAAGAGCAAGATTTAACTAAGGCTGAGCATTATTTCGCCAAAGCTTTAGAAAATGATTCAAGTGAGCTTTTGTATGAGTTAGCTACTTATCTTGAAGGAATTGGTTTTTATCCTCAGGCCAAGGAAATTTACCTGAAAATCGTAGAGGATTTTCCAGAGGTTCATCTTAATCTAGCTGCAATTGCTAGCGAGGATGGTCAAATCGAGGAAGCCTTTGCCTATCTTGAGGAAATCCAAGCTGACAGTGACTGGTATGTTTCTGCTTTGCTTCTTAAGGCAGACCTTTACCAGATGGAAGGTTTGACAGATGTGGCGCGTGAAAAATTACTAGAAGCCTTGACTTACTCAGAGGATCCTCTTTTGATATTGGGCTTGGCAGAGTTGGATAGTGAGTTGGAAAATTACCAAGAGGCTATTCTAGGCTATGCCCAGTTAGATAATCGCTCAATTTATGAGCAAACAGGCATCTCTACCTATCAACGGATTGGCTTTGCCTATGCCCAGTTAGGGAAATTGGAAACGGCTACAGAGTTTTTAGAAAAAGCCTTGGAGTTAGAATACGATGACCTAATAGCTTTTGAGTTGGCCAGCCTTTACTTTGATCAAGAAGAATACCAAAAAGCTGTCCTCTACTTTAAGCAGATCGATACCATTTCTCCTGACTTTGAAGGTTATGAGTATGGGTACAGTCAGGCCTTACATAAGGAACACCAAGTTCAAGAAGCCCTGCGTATCGCTAAGCAAGGCTTAGAGAAAAATCCCTTTGAAACTCGCCTCTTGCTAGCTGCTTCACAATTCTCTTATGAACTGCATGATGCAAGTGGGGCAGAAAATTATCTCCTAACAGCTAAAGAAGACGCTGAGGATACAGAAGAAATCTTGCTTCGTTTAGCCACTATTTATCTGGAGCAGGAGCGTTATGAGGATATTCTAGACTTGCAGAGCGATGAGCCAGAAAATCTCTTGACCAAGTGGATGATTGCTCGTTCCTATCAAGAAATGGACGATTTGGATACTGCCTATGAGCATTACCAAGAGTTGGCAGGAGATTTAAAGGACAATCCAGAGTTTTTGGAACACTATATCTATCTCTTGCGTGAATTGGGCTACTTTGAGGAAGCAAAAGTCAATGCACAAGCTTACTTAAAACTGGTTCCAGATGATGTGCAAATGCAAGAACTGTTTGAGAGATTGTAAGAATGTTTAAACATATAGAACTGTAGTTTATCTCTTTTGATAGCTACGGTTTTTATTATGGCTTCAAGCCAGTTTTTCTCGTAGAGAAAAACAAGAAAACCACCAGCTATGCTGGTGGCTGACAAGGCTTCTAGCTTCCATTTATTTTTCCAAGTATAATCTAATTGTTCAGGTTAGATAAAGGAGGAAAAATAAATGGCTAAAACCAGT
>NZ_VMMW01000120.1:0-752 GCF_013277425.1 Streptococcus sp. 79 | reverse complement strand
CGTCCCATAACCAATGATTTAATGGCGCGTTCAGCTAGATTATTGGAAAGGACCAGATGCCCGTCTTTCAAAATGGCCTTAAAGGTTTCTTCATACTTGAGACTGTATTCAATTGCCCTTCCTAGTTTTGAACCAGGTAAAACTGACTGACGCCGACACCAAGCAAAGAAGTCTTCCATTAGGGGTTGGAGCTCTTCTTGACGTTTCTGTAGTCGTTCATCAGCTGGCAAAACCTCCCAGTCTCTTTCCAAGGCAAATAACTGGTCACAATAAGCTAAACCTTTAGCTCCTAAGGATGAGTTATCTGCTTGCTTGGGGGTGGATTCAAAAAACTTCCTTCTCACATGCGCCCAACATCCAACAAGTTCAGCTTCTTCCAGTTGACGATAAGCAGACCACATATCACAATGCACATATCCAGAATAATCTCCTAGGAATTCTTGTACTACTGAACCACTTCGACGCTGATCATGGTGGTACAGCGTGATTCCTTGCTTCTCAGCTTTCCCAGACAAAAAAGTCCAATAGTAGGTCAGATGGCTATCACTCTCTAGCACCCTATAAGAAGTTTCATCCGCATGAAGTAAGGGCTGAGTCAATAGTCTCTCTCGCAAGAGGTTATAGAGGGGCTCCAAATAGTATTGACTCGCCTTGATATGCCAATTAGAGATTTCCTTACGTGTGATTGGTAAACCCATCCTAGCCCAATCTTCTTCTTGGCGATAATTGGGGACCTTCAGATTAAACTTCTG
>NZ_VMMW01000012.1:0-18206 GCF_013277425.1 Streptococcus sp. 79 | reverse complement strand
TCTGCTTGGCTGATGGCTCGCTCGGGTTCTTGGGTAAAAGGTTTATTCCCAAAAAACTCCAACCATGGCTTGCGAACCTTGTCTTTGCTGGTTTCTCTGTATTTTTTAGGGCTTATTTGTATTTTTTCAATAGCTCCTCAAACTCAGCGACGGTTATGCCCAACTGCTGGCTAGCAACCTCAGAAGTCAGAAGACCTTGGCGGACTAGATTTACTAAACCTACTTTTAATCCCTGTTCAAGCCCCTCTGCACGACCTCTCTCCAACCCTTTTTCTTCAGCTTGTTCCAAGGCATAGTCCTGTGCTAATAAGGCTTGTTCTTCTCGCATACGTAGTTGACTAAACATCTCCCTGTCCTCCTCGGACCAGCTCTTGTAATCTAGCAGTTGGTCTGCTTGGCTGATGGCTCGCTCAGGTTCTTGGGTAAAGGGTTTATTCCCGAAAAACTCCAACCATGGCTTGCGAACCTCGTCTTTGCTGGTTTCTCTGTATTTTTTTAGTTCCAAGAATGCCATCTTAACCAGATGGTTTTCCTGTCCATTGTTTGTAATTGTTAAAACCTCACCTGTCCTATCCTCTCGCATGCTAAAACTATGAAAAGCCAAGTCATCTGAGAAGTAGTTACTATCCACAATTGCGATAGCGTATACTGGTGAGATGTGTTTATAACTCTGATGAGTATCACCTTCTCGTTGACGAATTTTTTCAAGATTTTGATTGACCTGACTACACAAATAAGCCCACAGGCGATTGATGAAAAAATTCTGATGATGGACTTGAATCTCAATGATTACTTGAGTACCATTATCTAGTTCAGCTAAAACATCTATACTGGTATAGAAATCCTGAGCCGAGTAGGGCAGGGAAGGCAAGACGTGAATGTTACTTCCCTCCAAAATGGTCACATTTTTGGCTGGTAAATCCAGCATATCGCGAATAAATTGACAAGTGATTTCCGGATTGCTAAAAATCTTCTTAGCAACCAAATCATTGGTCGGGCTAATGCCCGGATGACGTACAGTCATATTGCTTCTCCTTTCATTATAGCACATTTTTTAATCTAGATTTGATTATTCTATTTATTTATTCGAAAAAGAGAGGAAAATACAGTCAAGATATGGTCACAAATTTAAAATTTTATAGTGAAATGAAAAAATAAGAACAGGGCAAATCTATCAGGACAGTCAAATCTATTTCTAACAATGTTTTAAAAGTAGAGGTGTACTATTCTAGTTTCAATCTACTATACCATTATTTTCTCCGATTTCTTGATAGTTTATAAAAAAGCAGGCCATTAAAGCCTGCTTTACTATTGATTCTTATATACATTTCCTGTGAACAAGGAAAGGCATTTCTGATAACTTATTCTTCATCCATGCTCAAGACGCTGAGGAAGGCTTCTTGTGGGACTTCAACTGATCCAATAGCTTTCATACGTTTCTTACCAGCTTTTTGTTTTTCAAGGAGTTTACGTTTACGAGAAACATCACCACCATAACATTTAGCAAGTACGTTCTTACGAAGGGCCTTAATATCAGTACGAGCGACAATCTTGTGTCCAATTGCTGCTTGGATTGGAACCTCAAATTGTTGGCGAGGGATGATTTTCTTGAGCTTATCAACGATGAGTTTCCCACGTTCGTAGGCAAAATCCTTGTGAACGATAAAGCTGAGGGCATCCACCTTGTCTCCGTTGAGAAGGATATCCATTTTCACCAGCTTAGATGGGCGATATTCTGACAATTCGTAGTCAAAGCTTGCATAACCACGTGTCGAAGACTTAAGTTTATCAAAGAAGTCAAAGACAATTTCAGCAAGAGGAATTTGATAGATAACATTGACACGGTTATCATCAATATAGTCCATAGTCACAAAGTCCCCACGCTTACGCTGAGCTAGCTCCATTACTGCTCCGACGAACTCCTGTGGTACCATGATTTGCGCCTTGACATAAGGCTCTTCAATGGTCGCAATCTTAGTTGGGTCTGGAAACTCAGATGGGTTAGACACATCCATAGACTCACCGTCGGTCAAATTAACTTTGTAAATAACAGACGGAGCTGTCATGATGAGGTCAATATTGAACTCACGCTCTAAACGTTCCTGGATAACATCCATATGGAGAAGTCCAAGAAATCCACAACGGAAACCAAATCCAAGTGCCTGAGATGTTTCTGGTTCAAACTGAAGACTAGCATCATTCAGTTGCAATTTTTCAAGGGCTTCACGCAGGTCATTGTACTTGTTTGACTCGATAGGATAGAGACCCGCAAAGACCATAGGATTCATCTGCTTGTAGCCATGTAATGGCTCTGTTGCAGGATTGGTTGCCAAGGTAACGGTATCCCCCACACGAGTATCCTGAACCGTCTTGATAGAAGCCGCAATATAACCAACGTCCCCAGTCGCAAGAAAATCACGACCAACTGCTTTGGGTGTAAAAATACCGACTTCGGTCACATCAAAGGTCTTGCCATTGCTCATAAGCTGAATCTTATCGCCAGGTTTAACCACTCCATCCATGACACGCACTTGGAGGATAACCCCACGGTAGGCATCGTAAACTGAGTCAAAAATCAAGGCCTTGAGTGGTGCCGTCACATCACCTGTTGGCGCTGGTACTTTTTCTACGATTTGCTCAAGAATTTCTTCAATCCCAATACCAGCCTTGGCAGAAGCCAAAACTGCTTCACTGGCATCCAAACCAATGACATCTTCAATCTCTGTACGCACGCGCTCCGGATCTGCAGCCGGCAGGTCAATCTTGTTAATGACAGGCATGATTTCCAAATCATTGTCCAAGGCCAGATAAACGTTGGCAAGGGTTTGAGCCTCAATCCCTTGGGCAGCATCGACCACCAAAATCGCCCCCTCACAGGCAGCGAGCGAACGGGAAACTTCATAGGTGAAGTCTACGTGTCCTGGTGTGTCAATCAAGTGAAAAATATAAGTTTCCCCGTCTTTTGCAGTGTAATTGAGCTCGATGGCATTTAACTTAATGGTAATCCCACGTTCCCGTTCTAAATCCATACTATCCAAAAGCTGAGCTTGCATTTCACGACTGGAGACTGTCTCAGTTTTTTCCAAAATGCGGTCTGCTAGAGTTGATTTTCCGTGGTCAATATGGGCGATAATAGAGAAGTTACGGATCTTCTCCTGTCGTTTTTTCAATTCTTCTAAGTTCATGATTCTCTTCCTTTCAGGGTATCTATTTATTATAAATTGTTTTTGACATTTTGACAAGACCATCCCCTGCTAGGAGTACTAATCTTCAGCGACAAAGCCGTCATTTTCGATAAAGTGGTGTTCTGTCATCCCTTGGTCTGTAAAGACAATCCCGTGAAGGACACCACCATAAACAGCTCCTCCATCCATTCCAATCTTACCATTTTCTGTCATCCAAAGCTCAGCTGTACCACGCTCTTGCTGTAACAAGCCATAAACTGGTGTATGACCGAAGACAATGGTTTTTCCAGTATGATTTTCGGCTTCGTGGAATGGTTTTCTAAGCCATACTTTCTTGTAATCTGTGGTTTCATGCCAGTCGTCCAAGGTCAGATCAATACCAGCATGTACAAAGATATACTTGTCTGTCTCTACTACAAATGGCATTTGACGAATGAATTCGACCAAGTCTGCCGCTTCAGTAGCAACCCGCTTGGCATCCTCAATCCCGTCAACTGGGGCATCCAAGGGACGACCTAGGATAGAGTTAATAGTTGTATCACCACCATTACGACGATAGTGGTCATAGCTTTCTTCTGGATCATCTAGCCATGTCAAAAACATATACTCGTGGTTTCCTGACAAACAGATAGCCCCTTGATTATCCACCAAGTCCTTGACCATTTCAAGGACACGGCGACTATCTTCACCACGGTCAATTAAATCCCCTAGAAAGAGCAACTGGGTCTGACCATCCCAGGTTTTGAGAAGGTCTTCCAGCATCCCAGCTTTTCCGTGAACATCTCCAATTACATAATAGTCAGGCATCTTATTTCTCTCTGTTTCTCAACAATTCTCTGGCTTGCGTCAGGGCTGCTTCGGTCACATCATCACCTGCCAACATCTTAGCAACTTCCTCCACTCGCTCTTCAACCGTCAAAAGACGAACAGTCGAAACCGTTGAATGGTCATTGCTGATCTTCTCAATAAAGAATTGATAATCTGCAATCGCAATTACTTGTGGCAAATGGGAAATAGCCAAAACCTGCCCATGTTGGCCAATCTTGTGAATCTTCTGTGCAATAGCTTGAGCTACACGACCTGAAACTCCTGTGTCCACCTCATCAAAGACTATGCTGGTCTTGCCTTCTTTACGTGAAAAGGCAGACTTAATGGCTAGCATGAGACGAGATAATTCCCCTCCAGAAGCAACCTTAACCAAGGGTTTAAAGTCTTCACCAGGGTTGGTTGAAATATAAAACTCAACCATTTCATTGCCCTCACGGCTGAATTTACCCTTGCTAAAACGAACCTGAAACTGGGCTTTTTCCATATAAAGATCTTGCAGTTCTTGTTTAATCTCTGCTTCGAGCTGCTGAGCCAAGTCATGACGAGCAGAGGCAAGTTGACCAGCCGAATCAACAAGATTGACTTCCAATTTCTTAAGCTCTGCTTCCATGTCCTCAGATGAAAGGTTATTGCCTGTCAAGAGATTGTATTCTTCCGTGATCTTGGCAAAATAAAGCAAGACATCGTCTACAGTCCCACCGTACTTACGGGTAATAGTATGAAGGAGATCCAAACGATTCTCAACCTGCATGAGACGATTGCCGTCAAAATCAAGGTCCTCAATAATATCTTCCAAACGTTTGCTAATGTCTTCTAAGACATAGTAGGTCTCAGACAGTGAGCTTGAAATTTCACGGTATTCAGGGTCATACTCTTCGACACTTTCCATGTCATTCATGGCTGAACGAACATTGGCCAGACTTGAAAAGTCTTCATTGTCCAACATACTGTAGGCATTGGTCAGTGTATCCGCAATATTTTTATGATTGAGAAGTTTATCACGCACTTGATTGAGAGACAAGTCTTCTCCAGCCTGCAAGTTTGCTGCCTCAATCTCTGCCATTTGAAATTCCAACATTTCGATACGTGCCTTGTGTTCCTGTTGGTTTTTCTTGACTTCCAGAACCTGCTTACGCATTTTCCGATAGGCATCAAAACTCGTTTGATAGGTTTCTTTTAAGTCCCAAAAGGCTACATCGCCAAATTCATCCAACATCTGGATATGCAGTTGGGGACGCATTAACTCCTCTTGGTCATGTTGACCATGTATATCCACCAGATGTTGCCCAATAGCACGCAAAACAGACAGATTAACCATCTGGCCATTGACACGACTAATACTCCGACCATTTTGCAAGATTTCCCGACGGATGATAATTTCATCACCTAATTCTAAACCTTGCTCATCAAAAATTTCCTGTAAAAGACGACTATTCTCAACTGAGAAAAGCCCCTCAATCTCTGCCTTTGGCGCACCATGACGAATAACATCTGTCGTAGCACGAGCTCCCAACATCATATTCATGGCATCAATGATAATCGACTTCCCTGCACCCGTTTCACCAGTCAGGACTGTCATCCCCTTTTCAAAATGGAGGGAAATAGCCTCAATAATGGCAAAGTTTTTTATCGAAATTTCAAGTAACATATAGACCTACCATTTTTTTACTTGTTCAAAGATTTCCTCAGCTAGACTTTCACTTCTGGCCATGACTAAAATCGAACTATCATCAGCCAAACAGCTGAAAATCTTGTCCGCAAAAGTCTCAATTAACTGAGCTTTTACAAAAGCTGTATTTCCTGGAATAACTTGGAGATTGATCATCTTGTCCATCAATTGAGCCGATTCGATATTATATTCAGCTAGTTGCAAACTTTTTACGATTGATTTTGGCAATTCATAGACATAGGTGTTGTCTCTCAAAGGAATTTTGACAATGCCTAGCTCTTTGATATCACGTGATACTGTCGCCTGAGTGGCAGTGATGCCTGCCTCTTTCAAATGTTCTACAATTTCTTCTTGTGTACCGATTTGATAATCTGTCACAAATCGTCTAATTTTTTCAAGTCTCTCTTTTTTATTCATTTTTAAATTGACTATGCGCCCTTTCTACTATTTCTTCAATCTCAGCAAGAACCTGATTGCTTGCTGACTCTTCTTTTTTCAAATACGCTAAAAACTCGATATTTCCATGTCCACCTTGGATGGGAGAAAAATCCAATCCAAGGACTGAAAAGCCTTCCTCTACTGCCATAGCTGTGACAGATTCAAGGACATGTTGATGAACCTTAGCATCTCGAATAATTCCATTTTTCCCAATCTGCTCTCGACCTGCCTCAAACTGAGGTTTAACCAGAGCCACGACCTGACCTTGATCAGATAACACACAGTACAAGGCTGGCAAAATTAGACTGAGGGAAATGAAACTCACGTCAATGCTGGCAAAACTCGGTTCCTGCTCGAAATCAGTTTTTTCAGCATATCGGAAATTGAACTGCTCCATACTGACAACTCGTGGGTCTTGGCGTAATTTCCAAGACAATTGATTGGTGCCGACATCGACTGCAAAGACAAGTTCAGCACCATTCTGCAACATAACATCGGTAAATCCTCCAGTAGAAGCCCCAATATCAATCGTTGTTGCCCCATCCACTGACAAATCAAAGACCTGCAAGGCCTTTTCCAGTTTCAAGCCACCACGGCTGACATACTTGAGTTTTTCACCCTTAAGTTTTAGCTCGGTGTCGTCTGGGATTTTCTCTCCTGGTTTGTCAAATCGTTCTCCGTTCAGGACTGCAACGACTAGTCCAGCCATGACGCCGCGTTTGGCTTGTTCTCGCGTTTCAAACAAGCCCTGTTTATAAGCTAGTACATCCACTCTTTCCTTAGCCATTGATTCTCAAACTTTCTACTACACTTACAATTGATTCTGTTTCAAAGGGAACCTGCTGGGCAATTTCTTCTAATTTGGCATTAGCTTGATCCAAGGTTTGGTTACAAAAGGCAATAGCCGCTTCCAAGCCCAACAAGGCAGGATAGGTTGACTTTTCAGCATGCAAATCCTTTTGTGGTGTCTTGCCAATTTCTTCAAAACTAGCTGTCACATCCAGTACATCATCTCGAACTTGAAAAGCAAGTCCAATCAATTCACCAACAGTTTTCAGCTTTGCCTGCATTTCAGGAGCCAATTCAGCAATAATAGCAGCCGCTTGGAAGGGATAGGCTAGTAGTTTTCCAGTCTTATTAGCATGAATGGTCTGGAGTTCTTCCAAAGACAAATGCTGGTGTTCGCCTTCCATATCCAAAACCTGGCCTGCTACCATACCCAGACTTCCTGAAGCAAGCGATAAGTTGGCAATCAAGTCTACCTTAATCTGACTTGGCAAATCTGCCTGCGCTATCAAGGCGTAAGGATCTAGGAACAAAGCGTCTCCTGCCAAAATGGCCATAGCTTCACCGAATTTTTTATGGTTTGTCAATCGTCCCCGACGGTAATCATCATCATCCATAGCAGGAAGGTCATCGTGAATCAAACTCCCTGTATGAATCATTTCCAAGGCCGCGGCCACCTGCGCGTGAGCAGGTTTGATCGCAACCTGCAAGTCTTCCAGAACTTCTAACAAGATAAAAGGTCGAATACGCTTGCCACCAGCATGAATAGAATAGAGAACAGACTCTCGCAAACTAGAGGCAAACTGCTGGCCTCCATAAAAATCTTCCAAGGCTGACTCGACAAGAGCTAATTTTTCTTGCTTCTTCATTCAAAATCACTTTCTGTTCCGTCTTCTTGCATGACCTTGACCAAGGTCTTTTCAGCCTTGTCCAGCGTCGCTTGGAGCTCTTTTGACAAGACCATCCCCTTTTGAAAGGCAGCAATCGCATCTTCCAGAGCAATTTCACCATTTTCCAAACTTTGGACAATGGTCTCCAGTTCTGCTAGATTTTCCTCAAATTTCTTTTGTTTTGACATCTTTAACCTCTAATTCTACTCGACCATCTCGCATCAAAAGCGTCACCTGGTCTTTTTTCTTCAAATTTTCAACCGAATCTACAACGTACTCTTCTTTCTTGACAATAGCATAACCACGCGCCACGATTCGACTGGTATCCAACATCAGTAAGGCTTCTGAAAGTCGCTTGACTTCAGCAACCCTGGCATCATAAACCAAAGCCATTTGGCTACGGAGGAGCTTATCCAACTGGCCTAGACGGTCTTGATAGCGTTGGATTTTGGTAACAGGTGATAACTGAACCAGTCTATGCATCCTTGCTTGGACTAATTGCTTGTTATCAGAAATCCGTGTTCGCAAACTTTGTTTCAAACGCAATTGCAGTTGATCCAAGCGTTGCATATAGCCATCATACAAACGTTCTGGTTGTCTAAAGATAACAGACTGACTGCATTTTTTCAAAGCTTCTTGTTTCTTAGATAGGACATTTCGGACTGCCGTTGCCATCCGTTTTTCCTGATTTTGCAAATGAGCTAATAGATCCAACTTGGTCACAGGTGTTGCTAGTTCAGCCGCCGCTGTTGGCGTTGCAGCGCGTCGATCTGCCACAAAATCCGCCAAGGTCACATCCGTCTCATGCCCCACACTAGAAATAACTGGCAAACGAGACTCAAAAATAGCTCGTACCACAATTTCTTCGTTAAAGGCCCAGAGATCCTCTATGGAACCACCACCACGACCAATAATGAGTAAATCCAAATCGTCCCCTTGATTAGCACGCGCAATATTTCTAGCAATTTCCTCGGCAGAGCCTTCACCTTGCACCTTAGTCGGATAAAGTAGGATATCGACACCTGGAAAGCGCCTGCTGACGGTCGTGATAATATCTCGAATAACGGCTCCACTGCGACTGGTTACTACACCAATCCTCTTAGAAAATTGGGGCAACGGTTGCTTGAAGCGTTCTTGAAACAGGCCTTCTTCTGTCAATTTTTTCTTGAGTTGTTCAAACTGAATCGCAAGCGCCCCAACCCCATCAGGCTCAGCCTTTTCAATGATGATGGAGTAGCTACCGCTTGGTTCATAGACCTGTACACGCCCAATCACATTGATCTTCATTCCTTCTTCCAGGTCGAAGCCTAATTTCTGATAAACCCCAGACCAGATGGTCGCTTGAATAACTGCATGGTCATCTTTTAGGGAGAAATATTGGTGAGTAGGTCGTTTACGAAAGTTGGAAACTTGACCAGTTAAATAGACCCGTTCCAAGTATGGGTCTTTATCGAATTTCATTTTCAGATACTTGGTCAAAGTTGTTACCGATAAATACTTTTCCATCTCCACCTACTATTCATTTTCTTGCTCTTTCATGGGTATTATTATACCAAAAATATGCCTAAAAATCTCCATTTATGTACCATTATGAGGGAAAAATAGAAAAAGGAGGCAAGGCCTCCAATTCTGTTTATTTGCTATTTCGAGCTTCTTCCAAAATCTTAGCAATCTTGGTCGTCAACAGGTCGATAGCTACTGTATTGCTGACTCCCTCAGGAATGACGATATCAGCATAACGCTTAGTTGGCTCGATAAACTGATGGTACATGGGTTTAACCACACCTAGATACTGGTCAATAACGCTATCAAGGCTACGGCCACGTTCTTCCATATCGCGCTTGATACGACGAATAATGCGCACATCGTCATCCGTATCCACAAAAATCTTGATATCCATCAAATCGCGCAAACGCTTGTCTTCCAAGACCAAAATCCCCTCAACGATAAAGACATCTTGAGGCTCTTGACGATAGGTCTTGCTGCTCCGTGTATGTTCAGTATAGTCATAAGTCGGAATGTCCACCGGACGCCCTGCCAACAATTCCTTCATCTGCTCAATCATCAAGTCTGTATCAAAGGCAAATGGATGGTCATAGTTGGTTTTGATACGCTCTTCAAAGGTCAAATGAGACTGATCCTTGTAGTATGAATCATGCTCAATCATGGAAATCTTTTCATCAAGAAAATGCGATAAAATGGCTCTTGAAACACTGGTTTTACCACCACCAGAACCACCTGTCACTCCAATAATGATTGGTCTATTTTGCATGCTATCCTCCGTTATTTTATCCGTCGTCTATTCTATCACATTTTTTACAAAATTTATAGTCTCATCAGCAAAAAACACCAGAGTCTTCCCTCTGATGTTCGATAGTTTTAACGAAAGCCCTGTAGGGTTTGAGCAAGCATCTGCAAGAAAGCCAATCTCCCTCTTTCCTGGCTAGGAGCTTTGGCAATCCATAAACCAAAATCAATGACAGACTTAGGTGCCTGGTAATGATGCGTCATGAGGTAAAGCGACAACCCTTGACTCAAATTGGCCATGACCGATTGGTATTTTTCATTTCTGTCTAAATTTTGTATAGCAAGACGAAACAGGTGACTCAACTCACTATTTTCATTTATTTCTTTTTGTTGAAGAAGTTGCTCCACCCTTTCTCGAAACTCATTTTGCATCATGGAATTATCACACCAAATCCTGGTCTAGGTGCCCATGGACCATAATTAATCCAGCCATTGACTATTACACTTCCCGTGTACCCCCAAAACTCTCCAGGATTGATACTGCATTTTGCTCGACCTTTAACGTCTACACAATATACTCCTGGGCCTGAGTTCCCACCAGAACCTGTAATGGACTCTAAATATTTATCTGAAAGAATTTTAAGTTGCTTCATTTCACACCTCTAAATTTCTATATAGATTATTTAAGTATCTACAACTCGCAACAATTGGAATATTATAATTCCCAACCCCATTCTACTATTAGTATGGGGTTTTATCAAGCAATTGTTATCTATCACCCGATTTTTATTCCTAAAGGATCTAGCTAAAAACCTTCCTTGGCTTATAGAGATTGCTCCGTTTTTCTAGAATGGCTAACAATTTATCATCTTCAAAGGCAGCCAGTTCTTTGTCCGTTTGGTCTAGCTCAATAAAACGACCAAAGCGAACTTCTGTAGCTTCTTCTGGACTTAGGAAAACTTTGACAAGATCACCTGTCCCAATCTCTAAAGGATGGAGAAAATCTAATTGCCCAGCCTCTACTTTTTCAGCAATTTCCTCCAAGGTCAGTGCGTCTTCTAATTGTAAGCCAGCAGCACTAGTCCGTGTCAGGTGTGACATATGAGCCGCATAACCAAGCTTTTCACCCAAATCAACTGACAAAGTACGGATGTAAGTCCCTTTACTGCATTTTACACGAAAAGTAAAGCGTGCAAGGTAATCATCATAAGAAATCGGACTTGTTCGATCAAATTGATAAATGGTCACCTGACGTTCTGGACGCTCCACTTCCTGACCAGCACGCGCATACTCATAGAGCTTGCGACCATTAACCTTAACTGCCGAGTACATAGGCGGAATCTGACTAATAGGTCCAGTCAAGCTCGCAATCGCTTCATCAACAATGGTTTCATCTAAAGGTGACAAAACAGGCGTCTCTGCGACAACTTCCCCACTAGCATCCTCGGTCGTCGTTGAATAGCCCAGAGTAATTTCCCCCTCATAGACCTTGCCCTCGTCCTGCATAAACTCGACCATGCGGGTCGCCTTGCCAACCGCAATGGGCAAAACACCCACTACATCTGGATCCAAGGTCCCACCATGACCAATTTTCTTGGTTCCCAAAATCTTACGCAGTTTAAAAACCGCATCATGCGAGGTCATTCCTGCTTCTTTTTTTAAGTTGATAATACCGTTCATTTTTGCTTTCTACTCCCCCTTCAATGCTTCAAATTTCGCTTTCATGGTTGGATTTTTCCGGGTCAATTTTTTAACAGAGACATCTTCCAATTTGTTGTTAGCTAAACGGAGTTGGTTTTCAGATGTGGTCAGGAATTTCTTAACCTCTTCCATGCGTTTGATGGCCTTGTCGATTTCATCAATAGCTTTTCCAAAGTTGGTCGAAGCTGAGTTGTAGTTCTTGGCAAAGGCTAGCTTAAAGGCATCCAAGTCTTCCTCAAAATGTGTAATGTCGATATTTTGCTCGCGAACAAGCGCTAACTCCTGCTTGTATTTTAAAGAATTAAGAGCCGCATTACGTAAGAGCCCAATCAACTGAATAAAGAATTGAGGACGAACCACATACATCTTTTCATACTCGTGACTGACGTCAACAATCCCTGTGTTAAAGTAGTCGTTATCGGTCTCAAGCATGGTCACTAAAACGGCATACTCACAGTTCTTCTCCCGACGGTCCTTGTCCAATTCCTTGTAAAAATCTGCATTCTTGTGCTTCTTCTCTGTTCCATCCGCTTCATTTTTCATCTCAAACATAATGGAAATGATTTCCACTCCATTTTCATCACACTCACGGAAGATAAAGTCTCCCTTAGACCCACGCGCTGAAACCTTGTTATCCTTTTCAAAGTAAGCATTTGGAAAGGCAAAACTGCGTACCTTGTTAAACTCACTCTCTGCATACTGTTCTAGGCTTTCCCCAATCGCTTTTGTAGATTGTTGAGCCTTAAAATTCTTATAAAACTCGACTTGTTCACTAGCTGCTTTAAGCTGGGCTTCATAGTTTTGCTTAACAGAAGCCAAAGACAACTCATTTTCCTTTTCTTGCAAGAGGAGCTGATTTTTGACCTGAACATGTTCTTTTTCTAGGTCAGAAAGGGTCTTTTGCAGTTGATTTTCATGCTCTAAACGCAAGGTAGACAATTGGTTTTCCAAGGCCTGTACTTCCTTATCCTTAGCCAAGAGGGCCTGATGGCTTGTCTCTTCAACTTCTTTCTTGGCCAATTCTTTTTCTGTATCAAAGTTTTGAATTTGACTCTGTAATTGCGCAATTTCTTGATCCTTCTGAGCCAGTTTAGTCTGTTGCTCATTCATAGCCTTTTGCTCAGCCAAGGCCAGTTCTTGCCTCATCCTATCGTGTAGTTCCTTATCAAACTCTGCCGTTCTCACTTGGGACAAAAGTTCAGCATACTGGCTTTCATTTACTGTAAAGACTTCCCCACAGTTGGGACATTTGATTTCGTTCATATCGTTCCTCTTTCTAGACTTCTTTATCCATTATATCATGCCTGAAGGAAAATCAAAAACAGTGAGTCAAAACCCACTGTTTATCTTCTGTTACTTTAAATTTTTTCCAAGGCCAAGCGCAAGTCTCCAATCAAATCTTCTACATTTTCAAGACCGATAGACAAGTGGATTTGGTTTGGTGTGACACCTGCTGCTTCTAGGTCTTTTTCTGACAATTGACCGTAAGTGGTTGTTGCTGGATGGACAACAAGAGACTTGGCATCTGCCACGTTTGCAAGGTCAGAAAAGATTTCTAAATGATCAATGACCTTGCGGGCTTCTGCCTCCCCACCTTTGACATGGAAGGTAAAGATTGAACCCACACCTTTAGGCAAGTATAGTAGATTGAAACTAGAATAGTACACATATACTTCTAAAACATTGTTAGAAATCGATTTGACTGTCCTGATCGATTCGTCCTATTCTTATTTCATTTTACTATATTTTTATGAAAATCTTAAAAAAATCAGTGAAATTCTGGATTTCACTGATTTGTATTAATAAAATTGTTTATATGGTTGATTGAAAGCTGTTAGGATTTCATCAGATGTTTGTGAATAATCTTTTGTTTCTTTCAAATCACCTTTGACAATAATACGTTCTGTAGCAGCAAGGTCTTCACAGGTTACTAATGTGATTTCATTGACCCCTTCTCTATCATCAACTTCATCAACACGATCCGGTGTCACACGTTTGACTTCACGTATTTCATAAGTATAAACTTTATTTTTATCGGTTAGATAAATCTTCATGCCATTTTTAGCATTATCTAAAGGAGAAAATAACATTTTATTAGCATTATCAACACCAAAGATATGGTGACTAGCTAGACTATAATTTCCTTCCCCCATTACTTGCTCGCGTTTCATTGTACCAGCTCCGTAGAAGAGATTAACATTATCAAGTCCTTTAAAAATCGGCAAATTCATTTCCAATTCAGGAATTGCAATTCCCCCAATAACTGGTAATTTTTGAGCATCCCATTGAGAAGTTAGAACAGCTTCCGAAGAGATAGCTTTGACAGAATCAAAGTCAAAATTGCCTTCTGTATCTTGATTTTCTTCTAATTTTTCTTTTGATACCTGGCTAACTTGATACTTATTGGTATTCCAGACTATGAAAATATTTCGAATTTGCGCATTAAAAATCAA
Organism: Streptococcus sp. 79; assembly: GCF_013277425.1. Taxonomy (NCBI): domain Bacteria; kingdom Bacillati; phylum Bacillota; class Bacilli; order Lactobacillales; family Streptococcaceae; genus Streptococcus; species Streptococcus sp. 79. The sequence goes on along the minus strand of NZ_VMMW01000012.1, from coordinate 4,009 downwards.
AGCCAGTGACAGTAATATCAGAAATCCTGCTAGGATATTTGTCAGCAAATTTTTTCGCTTGTTTTTCTTTTTATTATTTTTTTGAGACATTATGCTTCACCTTCTGTTTCTGTTTCGTTTTCTGTCCCAACTTCTTCTTTTTCTGCCACCGCAACCGTTGTGAAAGTCACTATCTGAGCATCTTGATCCAGGCGCATTACTTTAACTCCCATAGTTGCACGTCCTGTTTGTGAAATATTGGCAAGATTGGTTCGAATCATGACACCTGTATCAGTGATAATCATCAAATCCTCATCCCCTTGAACAGTCATAAGACCGGCCAGCAAGCCATTTTTTTCGGTAATTTTAGCTGTCTGCATTCCCTTACCACCACGACCTTTTGTTGGGTATTCAGTAGCGACTGTACGCTTACCATATCCTTTTTCTGTGATAATAAGAACCTCATCTTGATCAGTAATCAAGCTGGCACCAACAACTGTGTCTCCTTCACGAAGGTTAACACCTTTCACACCAGTGGCGATACGACTCATACCACGAACGGCTGATTGATTAAAGCGAACTGCATAACCAAACTTGGTACCAATGATAATATCCATATCTCCTTCCGCCAACAAGACATTGATTAACTCATCTTCATCCTTTAAATTCAGCGCTTTGAGACCATTTTGACGAATATTGGCAAATTCCTTAACACTGGTTCTCTTCACAATACCGTGACGGGTTGTAAAGAAGAGATAAGCATCATCACTGCGATCAGACTCAACATTGATAACCGTCTGAATATTTTCGTCTTCATCCAATTTCAAGAGATTGACTACTGGTAGCCCTTTGGCAGTCCGACCATACTCAGGAATTTCATAACCTTTCAAACGATAAACTCGTCCTTTATTTGTGAAGAAGAGCAGATGATCATGGGTGCTAGTTGACACTAACTCACGAACAAAGTCATCATCTTTCACTCCTGTTCCTTGGACACCACGACCCCCACGTTTTTGAGCAGTAAATTCAGCTTGGTCCAGACGTTTAATGTATCCTTTGTTAGAAAGGGTAATTAAGACATCCGATTCTTCAATCAAGTCCTCATCCTCGAGACTCAAGACCTGTCCAACCATCAACTCTGTACGGCGTTTATCGGAAAATTTACGTTTAACTTCATCCAATTCGTCTTTGATGATTTGAGAAACACGTTCAGGCTTAGCAAGAATATCCGCTAAGTCCGCAATCAGAGCCAAGAGGTCATCATACTCAGATTGAATCTTATCGCGTTCCAAACCTGTCAAACGACGAAGACGCATGTCTAGGATGGCCTGACTTTGACGTTCAGAAAGCTTAAACTTACTCATCAACTCATCTTGTGCTTCCGCATCCGTTTCACTAGCACGAATGATACGAATCACTTCGTCGATATGGTCTAGCGCAATCAAGAGACCTTCTAAGATATGAGCGCGCGCTTCCGCTTTTTCCTTATCAAAACGTGTACGACGAACAACTACTTCTTTTTGGTGCTCGATATAAGCATCCAAAATCTGACGAAGAGACAAAATTTTCGGTATACCATTTTGGATAGCCAGCATATTGAAACCAAAGTTGGTTTGCATCTGGGTCATCTTGAAAAGATTATTAAGGATAACATTGGCTGACGCATCACGCTTGACTTCAATAACAAATCGAACACCCTCACGGTTTGACTCATCACGTACTGCTGTAATCCCCTCAATGCGTTTTTCCTGAACCAAGCGAACAATATGCTCATGCACCTTGGTTTTGTTGACCATATAAGGAAATTCTGTTACAACAATGCGCTCACGGCCAGTCTTAGTTTCTTCGATTTCGGTACGAGAACGTAGGACAATCGAACCTTTACCCGTTTCATAAGCCTTGTGGATACCTGATTTCCCCATGACAAGAGCACCGGTTGGAAAATCTGGTCCAGGCAAGACTTCCATCAATTCCTTGGTAGTCACTTCAGGATTATTCATGACCAACTTCACTGCATCAATGGTTTCACCTAGATTATGAGGTGGAATATTGGTTGCCATCCCAACCGCAATACCAGTTGCTCCATTAACCAAAAGGTTTGGAAAACGCGCTGGCAAGACCAAGGGTTCCCGTTCGTTGGCATCATAGTTATCAACGAAATCAACTGTATTTTTGTTGATATCACGAAGCATTTCCAGAGCAATCTTGCTCATACGTGCCTCGGTATAACGTTGAGCGGCAGCACTATCTCCATCCATGGAACCAAAATTCCCATGACCATCTACAAGCATGTAACGGTAGCTCCACCATTGAGCCATACGGACCATGGCTTCATAGATAGAGGAATCCCCGTGTGGGTGGTATTTACCCATGACATCCCCTGTAATACGAGCAGATTTTTTATGGGGTTTGTCTGGAGTAACACCCAATTCATTCATTCCGTAGAGAATGCGACGGTGAACAGGTTTTAAGCCATCTCGAACATCAGGAAGAGCTCGCGCTACGATAACACTCATGGCGTAGTCGATAAAGCTAGCCTTCATCTCCTTTGTCAGATTGACATTCACTAAATTTTTATCCTGCATTAATAAATGCCTCATTTCACAATTAGTAAGTAACAACATTATACCATAAATTCCCATCTATTTCAGCCTCTAAACCACTAAAACGTTTACATAGAGAACTATACGGCATATTCGTGACAAAGTTTTTTAAAAGTGATAGAATGAAGTTGTCTAGGGAAAATCCCCTAATAAAATTAAGGAGATGTTTAGAACAATGACTTCAACTAAACAACACAAAAAAGTTATCCTTGTCGGTGATGGTGCTGTAGGTTCATCTTACGCTTTTGCACTGGTTAACCAAGGAATTGCACAAGAGCTTGGAATTATCGAAATTCCACAATTGCATGAAAAAGCTGTTGGTGATGCGCTTGACCTTAGTCACGCCCTTGCCTTCACTTCACCTAAAAAAATCTATGCAGCTCAATACTCTGACTGTGCAGACGCTGACCTTGTTGTGATCACTGCAGGTGCACCTCAAAAACCAGGTGAAACTCGTCTTGACCTTGTAGGTAAAAACCTTGCTATCAACAAATCAATCGTAACTCAAGTTGTTGAATCAGGTTTCAAAGGTATCTTCCTTGTTGCTGCTAACCCAGTTGACGTTTTGACTTACTCAACTTGGAAATTCTCTGGTTTCCCTAAAGAACGCGTTATCGGTTCAGGTACTTCACTTGACTCAGCTCGTTTCCGTCAAGCCCTTGCTGAAAAAATCGGTGTTGACGCTCGTTCAGTTCACGCCTATATCATGGGTGAACACGGTGACTCTGAGTTTGCCGTTTGGTCACATGCTAACGTTGCCGGTGTAAAATTGGAACAATGGTTGCAAGCTAACCGTGACTTGAATGAAGCTGACCTTGTAGAACTCTTCATTTCTGTTCGCGACGCTGCATACTCAATCATTAACAAGAAAGGTGCTACATACTACGGTATCGCTGTAGCCCTCGCTCGTATCACTAAAGCAATCCTTGACGATGAAAACGCAGTACTTCCACTTTCCGTATTCCAAGAAGGTCAATACGGAATTGAGAACGTCTTTATCGGTCAACCAGCTATCGTTGGAGCACACGGTATCGTTCGTCCAGTAAACATTCCATTGAACGATGCAGAAACTCAAAAAATGCAAGCATCTGCTAAAGAATTGCAAGCTATTATTGACGAAGCATGGAAAAATCCAGAATTCTAAGAAGCTTCTAAAAATTAATTTAACTATAGACAACTCCTTGAATCATCAGGGAGTTGTTTTTTTTAGCTGTATGATATAGTCTATTGAAGTTAGAGTAGTACACAACTGCTTCTAAGATCTGGTTAAAAATTGCTTTCTTCAGATTTTATAGTGCATTGAATCTATAACGGTACGCATCTACTACTAAAACATTTCTATAAATCAATTTTCCTTTCCTACTCGATTTGTTCATATCTTATTTCAATCCATTATACATCTTCCCACAGTCATAACCACCCGTGAA
>NZ_VMMW01000119.1:0-1924 GCF_013277425.1 Streptococcus sp. 79 | reverse complement strand
TTGCTTAGCTTGTTCTTTCTCAGCACGTTGCGCTTCTGTTAAGCTCTTATCTGCTGCGATGGCTGCTTTTTCTGCTTGCGCTGCTTTTTCTAAGTCTGCTTTAGCAGCTTTCTTAAGAGCTTCTAAGTCACCTGGTGTGTGGACTCCTGCAATAGCTGTTTCACCTGCTGTTTTAGCTTCGGCTACTTTATCAGCATCTGCTGCTGAGTCAATCTTAGCTTCGGCAGCTTTTCGTGCTTCTTCTACAGCTTGTTCTTTCTCAGCACGTTGCGCTTCTGTTAAGCTCTTATCTGCTGCGATGGCTGCTTTTTCTGCTTGCGCTGCTTTTTCTAAGTCTGCTTTAGCAGCTTTCTTAAGAGCTTCTAAGTCACCTGGTGTGTGGACTCCTGCAATAGCTGTTTCACCTGCTGTTTTAGCTTCGGCTACTTTATCAGCATCTGCTGCTGAGTCAATCTTAGCTTCTTCTTCTCTTTGCTTAGCTTCTAGTTCTTTGAGTTTTTCTGCTTTCGCTTCTTTTGTCAAACTCTTATCGGCATTGATTTCATTCTTCTCTGCCTCTACTGCTTCAGCTAATGCTGCTTTGGCTGCTGTCTTAGCTGGACCTGTTTCTGCTTCTTGCCTTTCCCTTTCTTTTTTCTTAACCTCCCATTCGCTTTGCTTCATAAATATGTCTGTTTTAGGAACTAGAATAGTTCTCAGTACTTGATTATTCGAATCAATCACCTTCATATTAACATTGCCGGTTTTCACATCAAATTGTAAAGTTAGATGGCTTGCTGTCGGATGATGTCGAAAAACATCAAATGTCTGCAAATTATCTATAGCTTCGTCTTTATATAATTGATCAATTTTTCTGCCAGATTTAGGAACTTTACGTCTTACTTTATTAGATTCTGTAATATCATCATAATAGAGTTCGAATATTCCTGGTTTACTATTTTGAGTCAGCCAGTTGTACATACCCTGACCCCAGTAATCATAAAGCTTTATCGGAGTGTTAAAGATTTCATCTGGTACAGGAACCTGATCAACATTATATGAATAGTCCCCATTCAACCTTGATGCCCGGTCTTCCCCGACACTCCTAGCTCTTCTAACGGGAGCATGCTGACCAGAGTTACTTGTTTCTTCAGCACTTCTATCACTTCCGCTAACGGCACTACTGTTGCTTCTATCTGACCCTTCAGAACTTTCCCCATTATTGCTTGATAGAGAAGCGTCCCTATCACTGCCAACAGGAGTACGCTGAACAGAATTACTTGTTTCATCAGCACTTCGCTCACTTCCATTCGAAGCTTCACTAGCTCCCTCCGCAGCTGGATCCGATTTAGGCTCAGAACTCTCAAGAGACACCTCTGTAGCATTTACTGTAGTATCCGCCTGAACAACACTAGCTCGTGCTCCTAAAAACATCAATGCGGCAACCGCGACACTGGCGGCACCAAAGTGGTACTTACGAATGGAGTAACGGAAGACCTTTTCTCTGTTACACTTTCTAAAATCCATAACTCTTTCTCCTTTAAAAATATGATTGAAGAGAACATGTCATTTTCCTCTTCGATTGACAATAATATATAAATAGCAACTTACGACTATTTACCCCACTGTATCTCCTATGAAGAATACACAGTCTAGCAGCAATTATACCACCCCCCCGAATTTTGCAAGGAAAAACATTTGATTTTTTAGGTTTTGTAATTCGAATGTGATAATGTCTTTAGTAAATCGAACGTGAAAATGTCCCATTTGATAAAATAGTCGTATGAAAAGGATCCAACTGAATATGAATGAAACGAAAAAATATCTTGTGATAAAAGCTATAGACCAAGGAAAGAAAACAAATAATCGAGCCTGTGTCGAACTGAATCTTTCTGAAAGACAAAGCAATCGTCTGCTACTAGCCTATCAACAGAAAGTAAAAGAA
>NZ_VMMW01000118.1:0-3901 GCF_013277425.1 Streptococcus sp. 79 | reverse complement strand
AGCAAACTCAAGCCGCTAACAGCTGAAGATAAAGCCTGTAACCATGCGCTATCTAAGGAGAGAATCAAGGTTGAGAGTATTTTTGACAAAGTATAGTAGATTGAAACTAGAATAGTACACATCTACTTCTAAAACATTGTTAGAAATCGATTTGACTGTCTTGATTGATTTGTCCTGTTCTTATTTCATTTCACTATGAAAACGTTTAAAATATTTTCAACAACCTATCGAAATCATCGTAAACGCTTCGGATTACGAATGAATTTGATTGCTGGCATTATCAATCATGAACTAGGATTCTAGTTTTGCAGGAAGTCTATTGTCAAAAATGTGATGGTAATCTTGTCCATCGACTGTCAGGTGACGTTCATAAATGCCTGAAGTCACGACAGATTGATTGACAACGGGAATGGTCATTAAGTGATTTCCCCTCGGATTGGCTGAATCTTGAATCTCGATTTGCCAAGTGTTATCCCCTCTTGTCTGATTTTTTCCAATGGTCAGGATACTCCCTCCCAGATTGATCAAGGCAGAAGTCATACCCTCTTTTCTAAGAAATTGGGCACCCTTTATCTGCACTATAACCCTTGACTAAACAACCTAAATCGATTTTCATTCCTTTCTGCTTTAAGAATACAATGGAAGTAGAAGAATCTAACTCGATATCATGAGGATTGATTAGAGACAGCACCGCTTCAATTTCTTGAGGTTGTGCAGCTTTGGCATCTGAAAAACCAATGCGCCAGGTTTGAATTAGGGGACCAATACTGATGTTGAGCTGGCTATAGAGTGCTAGGCTATGCTCTAAACCAAGTGAAATCAGTTCAAACAGGTCTGGATGAACAGTGACGGGGGCTATTCCTGCTTGATAATTGATTTCCATCAACTCAGATTCTTGACTATTGGCATTGAAATGGTATTCAAGCTTTTTGAGCAAATCAAAGGATTTTTGGAGTAAGATATCTGCTCACTCATTAACTAATGAAATAGTGATAGTGGTTCCCGTTAGGAGTTCAGAATGTGAACGAAGAGGCAAGCTAGCAACTTTTTTCTTTTGTAGAAAATAAGTTGCAATATCAAATAATTATATAAATGGAAGACCTTGTATTTTATTTTCATGTTATTATAATACCATAAAGCTAGAATTTTCATAAATTAAATTTGGAAAAAGTCAAGAAATATGCTTAAAAAAATTCATTAGGCTTGAAATTAGGATAAATGGAGAATTGTTTTTGATAAAAAATGATAAAGTAATAGCAAACCTCTGGTAAACGCTGACAATAAATGGTATACTAGTAAGGTAAATTTAGAATGAAAGTAGGAAATTTTTTATGAGTAAAATTGTTGTAGTCGGTGCTAACCATGCTGGTACAGCATGTATTAATACTATGTTGGATAATTTTGGAAATGAGAACGAAATTGTTGTATTTGACCAAAACTCTAGCATCTCTTTCCTAGGATGTGGAATGGCTCTTTGGATTGGTAATCAAATTGACGGTGCTGAAGGCTTGTTCTATTCTGATAAAGAAAAATTGGAAGCTAAAGGTGCTAAGGTTTACATGAACTCACCTGTTCTTTCAATCGACTATGATAACAAAGTAGTCACAGCCGAAGTTGAAGGAAAAGAGCACAAAGAATCATACGAGAAATTGATTTTCGCTACAGGTTCTACACCAATCTTGCCACCAATAGAAGGTGTTGAAATTCTTAAAGGAAACCGCGAATTTAAAGCAACTCTTGAAAACGTACAATTCGTGAAATTGTACCAAAACGCTGAAGAAGTGATCAATAAACTTGCTGACAAGAGCCAACACCTTGACCGTATCGCCGTTGTTGGTGGTGGTTACATTGGTGTTGAACTTGCTGAAGCCTTTGAGCGTCTTGGAAAAGAAGTTGTCCTTGTCGATATCGTTGATACTGTCTTGAACGGTTACTATGACAAAGACTTTACACAAATGATGGCGAAGAACTTGGAAGACCACAACATCCGCTTGGCTCTTGGTCAAACTGTTAAAGCAATCGAAGGTGACGGTAAAGTTGAACGCTTGATTACCGATAAAGAAACTTTTGATGTGGATATGGTTGTTCTTGCGGTTGGTTTCCGTCCTAACACAGCTCTTGCTGACGGTAAGATTGAACTCTTCCGAAATGGTGCTTTCCTTGTAGATAAGAAACAAGAAACTTCAATTCCAGGTGTATTTGCAGTTGGTGACTGTGCGACTGTCTATGATAATGCTCGTAAAGACACAAGCTACATCGCCCTTGCTTCAAACGCAGTTCGTACTGGTATCGTTGGTGCCTACAATGCTTGTGGACATGAATTGGAAGGAATCGGTGTTCAAGGTTCAAACGGTATCTCAATCTATGGTCTTCACATGGTTTCAACTGGTTTGACTCTTGAAAAAGCAAAAGCTGCAGGTTACAATGCGACTGAGACAGGATTTAACGATCTTCAAAAACCAGAATTCATGAAACACGATAACCATGAAGTAGCGATTAAGATTGTCTTTGACAAAGATAGCCGTGAAATTCTTGGTGCCCAAATGGTTTCACACGATATTTCAATCAGCATGGGAATTCACATGTTCTCACTTGCTATCCAAGAGCATGTAACAATTGATAAATTGGCATTGACAGACCTCTTCTTCTTGCCACACTTCAACAAACCATACAACTACATCACAATGGCTGCCCTTACAGCTGAAAAATAAAAATGATGAACTATCTGGTCTTAAGTTAAGGTCGGATAGTTTTTTAGGTACGACGGGTCATGGCCTACATCTGAGGAACAAGTCCTCTGTGGGCACTAGCTACCGATGAACCCAACAGCGCCCCTCAATCCTGACTATCGTGAGGTAGCGGACGAAGACGGTCTGGAGATAGACCCTGACGTTAGAGTAAAAAACGTTAGAGGAAAGAATAGCGAAATCCTGGTTCTAGGAACAGAGAGGTGCTAGGAAAGCCTATCTAGCAGATGAGATAGCCAAGAACTCTAAAGTTTAAATAGGTAGTCGTAACTTATATCTGTAAGTCATGAAAGTAATTGAATTCGGACTAAGGTTTGTGTGAAAAAGATAAATCTTCCTAGAGTCCAAAGACTCTGCGTCCGATTTCCTATTTTCACTGTAACCTTTTAACGTCCTCTGTTATAAAGGAAGAAAAATCTGGGACTGATTCCGTGAGGTTTCATGAGCGCCTAAAGCATAGTAACAAGGAATCATGAGAAGTCAGCAGAAGCCATAGTAGTGATGAAGTTTCTGTAGTAGTATTAAATGGTTCAGTTGTATTTCCCAAAAAGATGTGCCAATACAATGTATTACATAAATCGAATTTTAAATCTTAGGAAGTAGAAATTTTTAATGGTAGTAGATTTTCAAAGTGGTGAAATATGTTGAGGAATTTATTTTCTTTTCAAACATCAGATATTATTTATTTTGATAATGCAGCTACAGTTCCCAAGCCAAAAGCTGTTGTTAATAAATTAACAGAAGTTTATTCAGGAATTCCAATAAACATTAAGAGACATAATTCAAAAAATGATTTAATTTTTTCTAATGAATATGAGGCTGTTAAGAAAAAAATTAAAAATTTTCTAAGTGCCAGTAACTACAATGTGCTTTTCACTAAAAGTGCTACGGAGGCTTATAACTTACTTAGTAGGTCTATAAAATATAATAAAGGTAAATTAGGCGTGTCTGTATTAGAACACCATTCTAATTATTTACCTTGGAAAATGTTATAGTTGCTTAGTTTCAAACAAGCATGTTATAATAAAGCTATGGCATATAGTACAGATTTTAAACAGCGAGCATTAGATTACATCAAAGAGGGGGCACAGCCATGTCGAGGCAGCCAAGGTTTTTGATGTCGGCGTCAGAACTCTCTTCACGTGGGAAAAGAA
>NZ_VMMW01000117.1:0-946 GCF_013277425.1 Streptococcus sp. 79 | reverse complement strand
TGAAACCTCGTTTTCGAATTTCTTTCCAGACTTGTTCAATAGGGTTCATTTCTGGTGTATAAGGTGGGATAAAAGCCAACTCAATATTACTTGGAATCTCTAAGGTACTTGATTTATGCCATATAGCATTATCCATGACAAGTAAAATATAGTCATCTGGATAAGCTTGTGAGACTTGCCGTAGAAATTCATTGATCCACTCAGTATTGCATCCTCCAGCAATGAGGAAAAAGGAATCTCCTGTCTGAGCATCTACTGCCCCATAACAATAGCGATATTCTCGCATATAATGACTAGGAATGCTAGGTCGGATTCCTTGAGGAGCCCAACAAGAACTCATCTTACTGATTCTTCCGAAACCAGCTTCATCTTGGTACATCAAACGTACTTTGTTATAAGTCCCCTCTTCTTTAAAGCGCTTACTCAAGGTCTCGAATGTAGATTTTATTTTTAGACGTCTCAATTGTCTGAGCGTCTGCCTTCTTGGGATGCTCAGGTCGAGGAGTGACCGTTCGCCAACCATGTCGTTTCAGGAGATAATAGAAACCATCACGTGTGGAAGTGCGACCAATCTCTTTTTGATAGGCTTCAAATAACTGATTGACAGTTACAAATTCCCCAGCCTGAGCAGCTTCTATATGACGTTTTAGAAATGCTTGTTCTTCTTCGTAAGTCATATATTCTCTATGACGTCCACCACGGGTCTCTTGAAGAAGCGCTTCTAAACCAAACTCCTTATATTTTTTCAAATTCCTCCAAACAGTTGTTTTATTGCAATCTAGCAGATCCATGATTTCCTTATAACTCTTTTCTTTTGAGCGAAAATAAATAATCTGTAGACGTTTGTGATATTTGGCGTACGATGAATCTCTTAGGAGTTGTTCAATTTTTTGTGTTTCTTCGTTTGTAAGTTTCATAACTACTATTATAAGATGTTTTTTGATTT
>NZ_VMMW01000116.1:0-1580 GCF_013277425.1 Streptococcus sp. 79 | reverse complement strand
ATACTTGAAATAAACAAAAACACCCCCATATTCGCCAATAGCAACCTCATCCCATAGGTCTATTGTGCAAAATTGATATTTTTTGAAAATTATATTACAATACAGCTATCAGGAGTTTAGCTCCATAAAGTTTAGGTTTGGATTTTAGATCCATAACGTGATGGTAGCCGTATTTGATACGACTACTTTTCTTTTTATCTAGCAACTGTTTCCATTTTGGAAACAACTCAAAAAAATCCCCACACTCGCAAAGTTTGGCGACTCTGAGTGTGAGGATATCCAGTATAGTAAAAGGCATTAAAAGCCCTCTTTACTATACCCATTTTATCAAAAAAGTGAGGTAAATACAATGTGGATGGAAGAACTTCCCAACGGAAAATACAAATTTTTTGAGCGATATAAAGATCCATATACTGAGAAATTAAAAAAAGTTTCAGTCACGATGGAGAAGAAAACTCCCCAGGCAAGAAATCAAGCTGCTATCTTACTGCAGGAAAAGATAAATAAAAAACTCAGCACAAAACAAGTAGAAAGCATTACATTTGAAGAAATCTATAACCTTTTCTATAAATCATGGGCGCAAACAGTAAAGGAATCAACAAAACATAATTGTAAATCAGTTGATAAGAAGATGAAGGAAATCATACCATCCGATACCATACTTGCTAATCTTGACAGGCGTTTTCTTCAAGAGGCTATTGAAAAAATTATTGAAAGCAACGGATATATTACAGCTAAAAAAGTACGGCATAGGCTCAGAGGTATCTTTAATTACGCTGTTCAATACTCTTACATTGAAAACAACGAGGTCGATTATACTACGATTCCTCAAAAACCAAAGACTTTAGAAGAACTGGAAAAAAAGCGTAACAACTTTCTCACCATGCAAGAAATAAAAGCGCTTATCGATGTCCTTAATCGTCGAGAATATCACCAAAAGTACGCTGATATGGTTCTTGTGCTGGCATTAACTGGTATGAGATATGGTGAGTTAACTGCCTTACAACTGAAGAATATAGACTTCGAAAACAACAAAATTGAGATCACAGGTAATTTTGATTCAGTAAACAAAATCAAGACGCTACCAAAGACTACAAATTCAATACGGACAATCAAAGTATCAGAGAGTGTCATAGAAGCTATTCAAAGACAAATAGTACGACTTAGCGAACGTTTCCAGCCATTGTCAAGCGATGATTATATTTTCTGTTTTGAAAAATGGAATCAACCTACAACAATAGCTTGCTTCATACAGATATTAAAAAAATATGGAAAACAGGCCAAAATAGAAAAAAACTTATCTAGCCATATTTTTAGGCATTCTCATATTTCGTTTTTAGCAGAGTCTGGCCTTCCAATAAAATCAATAATGGATCGAGTTGGACACTCAAATGCAAAAATGACTTTGGAAATCTATTCTCATACTACTGAGGATATGGAGGATAAATTGGTCAATAAATTAGATACTATTTTTTAATTCTGCCCCTTGGTTGCCCCTTTTTTATTTCACAACACAACAAAACCCCTTGAAGACATTGATAATTCAAGGGGTTGCTTTATATCGTTATAATTCATCGGCT
>NZ_VMMW01000115.1:0-8496 GCF_013277425.1 Streptococcus sp. 79 | reverse complement strand
ACCTACTCCCATTGGAGCCCAACAAGATCCCAGTTTACTGATTCTACCGAAACCAGCCTCATCTTGGTACATCAAGCGAACCTTACGAAAATGCCTACTGGTTTTAAAGCGCTTTCTTGTCTTCTTGAATTGAGATTTTATTTTTAGACGCGACAATGGTTTGAACGTCTGCTTTCTTGGGATGTTCTGGACGTGGCCTAATATTTCGCCAACCATGGCGCTTCAAGAGTTGATAAAAGGCATCACGTGTGTAGGAAGGACCTAACTCCTTTGTATAAGCCTGAAATAAGGCATCAATTGTAACAAATTCTCCTGCCTCTGCAGCCTTCAAATGACGGGCAAGAAAGGCTTTCTCTTCCTCAATTGTCATATATGCATGGTTACGACCACCACGTGTTTCTTGAAGGAGAGAATCGAGTCCGAACTCCTCATATTTTTTTACAGTTGGCCAAATCGTTGTTTGATTACAGTCTAAAAGCTCTATAATCTCTTTATAAGATTTACCCATCAGACGAAATAGAACGATTTGAAGGCGTTTATGATATTTAGCTGTACTAGAGTCTTTTAAAAGTGTTTTGATAGCTTGGATTTCTTCTTTAGTTGATTTCATATTACTATTATATAATACTTTTTTATTTTAGTTTAGTATAAAAATCTTAAGTAGCAAAGATTCTAAAATAACGGAATCCTTGCATTATTGTCCCAACTCTTCCTCGACCACTTCCAAAGCCCGTTCGATGACCACATGCATGTCGTAGTATTTATAATCTGCTAAACGACCACAGAAAATAACCTTGTCATTTGTTGCCGCTTCTTCCTGATATTTGGAAAATATAGCATTGTTTCTCTCATCATTGATTGGATAATAAGGCTCATCTCCACGTTTCCAATCAGCTGGGTATTCTCGAGTAATAACCGTTTTAGCTTGTGTACCATACTCAAAATGTTTATGCTCAATAATGCGAGTATAAGGAATTTCTCGCTCTGTGTAGTTCACTACAGCATTTCCTTGATAGTTTTCTTCATCAAAAACTTCATGCTCAAAACGAAGACTACGGTATTCTAACTCACCATGTTTATAATCAAAGTATTGGTCAATCATCCCTGTAAAGACAACTTTTTCAGCAGAAGCTTCTAATTCTTGACGATTGGCAAAAAAGTCAAGACCAAGTTCTACTTCCACATCCTTGAGCATATTTTCGATAATGACATTATACCCACCAATTGGAATTCCTTGGTAACGGTCATTGAAATAATTATTATCAAAGGTCAAACGAACTGGTAGACGTTTAATAATAAACGGTGGAAGGTCAGTAGCAGAACGTCCCCATTGCTTTTCAGTATATCCTTTAATCAATTTTTCATAAATATCTGGACCAATCAACTTGATAGCCTGTTCTTCCAAGTTTTTAGGTTCAACGTCCTTCATATGAGCCGTTTGATCAGCAATCTTATCTTTCACTTCTTGAGGAGTTTTTGTACCCCACATAGCATAGAAAGTATTCATATTGAAAGGTAGATTATAAAGGCTACCCTTGTAATTAGCTAGAGGCGAGTTGATATAATTGTTAAACTCAGCGAATTGATTGACATAGTCCCAAACTTTTTTATTAGAAGTATGAAAGATATGGGCACCATATTTATGAACATTAACCCCTTCTACATTCTCACAGTAGATATTTCCACCAATGTGGTCACGTTTATCAATAACTTTTACTTTTTTTCCACGCTTAGTCGCCTCATAAGCAAAAATTGCTCCCGACAAACCAGCACCAACGATTAGATAGTCGTACATAGTCTCTTCCTTATCACTTATCTTTACATCTCCTTAACTATAGTAAAAGAGAGGATCTTTATACTCTTCGAAAATCTCTTCAAAGCACGTCAGCGTCCATCTGCAACCTCAAAACAGTATTTTGAGCTGACTTCCCAGTTACTCTTTGATTTTTATTGAGTATTCGTTTCAATCTATTTTAGCACAAAACAAATCATTTCTCAGTTTTCGATAGCCGAGTGATTTAAAAAGACAAGCACCAAAACTGATGTTTGTCTTTAGGATTTTGCTTGAAAAGGCTATTTCTAACTATTTAACATGTTTTTCTGCTTCTTTTTGGGCTTTTTCGATTGCTTTTTTGCTTTCTTGCTCCCATTTACTTTTAGCTTCTTCAAACTGTTTGGTCGTCACAGTGTCTTTTTGCAGTTTCATGTACTTGTAGTTATTGCCATCACCCTTGATACCAACCAATGAATAGCCTCTTGTAAATGGCGTCACTTTGGTTACAGATGCTGTGCCACCACTTGACATAGCTGACATAATGAGAGAATTGTCAATCATCCAAGCCTGTGCTTCAGCGTATTTTTCATAACGCTTGGCTACATCTTTGTTTTCACTATCTGCATCTTTGAGCATCTTAGTGTAGGTATCCAGACCTAGACTAGTGATTTTTTCCTTATCTTCCTTGGCATCTAGTCCAAAAATCTTAAGGTAGAATCCATCCTCTGCATTGAAAGGATTGAGATAAGTTGATGGATCCTGATAGTCACCCACCCAACCATCAAAGTTCAAATCGTAGTCACGATCAGCTGCTGTCGGTGCTAAGAAGGCTACATTATTAAAATCATCTGTTGAAAGTTGCTGAACATCAATGACAATGTTATCAGCACCCAAAACTGACTCAAGGGTCTGCTTAACTGAGTTCATGCCTGTCACAGCATTTTTACTTGTCTGATCAACAGCCACATCCAAGTGAATAGGGAAAGTCACACCTTGACTTGCCAATTCTTTTTTAGCTTCCACAAATTTTGCTTGGGCTTTTTCTTTGTTGAAATAGGCATCCTGAGCATCTGCCAAGTTAATACCTGACCATTCTGTTCCGTAGTTGACCAATTTAGAAGCGACTACTTCTCCAAAGGTCTTGTCTCCAACTTGGACAAATGTAGGAGGTACTAGGGTGTTACGAAGAGTCTTGCTAGCTGCTTCTTCCCCATTTGACTGAGCAGAATAGGCTGTGCGGTCCAAGGCAAAGTTCACCGCTTGGCGGAAGTTCTTGTTCAAAACAGCTGTCTCAGTTGACTTCTTCTGCTCATCTGTCGTTTTAGCAGTGTGATTGTAGGCCTTACGGTTAACGTTGAAATTGAAATACCAAGAAGTCTTGTCCTGCAAGCTATAGACGATATTATCCTTATATTTCTCCTTGGTCTTAGCCAAGTTAGAACTATTTGGATAAACCCCAGCGATAGAATAAGCTCCACTTTCAAAGTTACGGATGGTCAATTCTTGGTCTGAACCATCAAAATAGGCCAATTTCACATGTTCAATTGATACTTTGTCATGATCATAGTAATGCGGATTTTTCGCATACTCGATCGATGATTTTGATGTGAAATCTTTTAACAAATAAGGTCCGCTGTAGAGAATACTATCTGGAGATAGGGTACCAAAATCTTTCCCTTTTGAGTTTAAAAACTCTTCGTTTACTGGGAAAAGAATACTGTTGGTTGTTTTTGAGTTCCAGTAAGGTTCTGGCCGTGACAAAGTATACTCAACAGTCTGGTCGTCAATGGCCTTCACCCCAACCTTAGAAAAGTCAGAATTCGCTCCTGTAATATAATCATTCAAGCCCTTAATCGAGTTTTGAATCAAGTCAATGGCCTGTGATTTATTATCCACTGCGTACTTGATACCTGTCACAAAATCTTGTGCCTTAACTGGGGCGTACTCTTCACCGTCAGCCGTGAACCATTTGGCACTTTTCTCAATTTGTAAGTATAAGTCAGACCGCCGCTTGAAACAGACCAGTCCTCTGCTAAAGACGGAACTAGATTTCCGTAATTGTCATTTTCAAGCAAACCATCAACTAGGTTGGTAATGATGGCTGTATTATCAGCGTAGTAGTCTAACAAGTAGTTAAATGCAGTTGGATTTCCACTAAAGGTTGATGAGTAAGTTTTTGTATCTGAACCTGATTGTCCGCAAGCAGCTAAAAGCAAGGCAAATGCAAAAGTCAGGCCTGCACTAAGGACACTCTTTTTTGTATTCATCTCCCTTCTACTTTATGTTAGTTTTTGTAACATAGGTTTGTTTTACCAAAATAGTGGAAATTTGTAAAGTTAATTGAATTTCGAGAATGAAAGTTTATAAACCTTGGTTATAAAAAACAAAGGATTTCTGCCTTTTCATACAGCCTTCCCTTGTTTTTATGCGATTTCAATTTTAAATTTTTCTGTAAAAAATATTTATAGTAATTCCACACAGAAAGCATCCCATGGAGCTAAGATTTGTTTTTCAAAGACTTCTTGAGCTAGGGTGTTTTCAATCAAGACAGATTTGACATTTCCTTCTACTACAAAGACTTGCTCTTCATTGGACAAGTTAGCCACAACTAGGAAACGACGGTCGCCATCTTTACGGATATAGGCGAAGACCTTATCAGCCGTATCAAGCAATTCAAAGTCAGCTCGAATCAGCCAGCTGTTCTCCTTACGGATTTGGACCAAGTTCTGATAAGTATAGAAAATAGAATCTGGATTTGCCAGCGCTTCTTGAACGTTGATTGCTTGATAGTTTGGATTCACTGCCAACCAAGGTTGACCTGTTGAGAAACCAGCGTTTTTGCTCTCGTCCCATTGCATAGGGGTACGGGCATTGTCACGTCCAATGACACGTATACTGTCCATGATTTCTTCCAGCGAAACACCTTTTTCAAGAGCTTCACGCGCATAATTGAGGGATTCAATATCTTCTACTTGATCCAGCGTTTCAAACGGATAGTTGGTCATCCCAATCTCCTCACCTTGGTAGATATAAGGAGTTCCTCTCATAATATGAAGCAAGATTGCAAAGGCTTTGGCAGATTTTTCGCGGTATTCTTGGTCATTTCCCCAGATTGAGACAATACGAGGGAGGTCATGGTTGTTCCAGAAGAGGGAATTCCAGCCGTCCTCAACTCCTAACTCTGTCTGCCATTTGTTGAAGATTTCTTTTAACTTAGCGATATTCAGCTCTTTTTGATAGTGCCATTTAGGCTGACCTTCCTGATACTGAAGACCGATATGTTCAAAATGGAAGACCATAGACAATTCTTGCCCCTTTGGGTCAGAGTAGAGCTTGGCAATCTCTGGCGTTGCTCCCCAGGTTTCCCCTACTGTCAAGAGATTCTTAGCTCCAAAGGTGGCCTGATTCATTTCCTTGAGATAGGGGTGAAGCATAGGACCATTATTGACTACCTTCTCGTCAGGAATTTTGCCAATCATGTCAATAACATCCATACGGAAACCACCAATACCTTTATCAATCCAGAAGTCCATCATATCATAAATTTTCTGGCGAAGTTTTTCATTTTCCCAGTTGAGATCCGGCTGTTTCTTACTGAAAAAGTGGAGATAGTATTGACCTGACTTTTCATCGTATTCCCAAGCAGACCCACTAAAGATAGAATCTAGGTCATTGGGTTCATCGCGCCAGATATAGTAGTCTCGCTCAGGGCTATTAGGATTTTCACAGGCCTCTACAAACCAAGCATGTTCATCCGAGGTATGATTGACCACCAAGTCCATGATGATACGAATATCACGCTTCTTAGCTTCCGCAATCAGTTGATCCATATCCTCCATGGTTCCAAAAATCGTTGCAATCGCTTGATAATCAGCAATATCGTAGCCATTATCATCCATAGGGCTGTCATAAACGGGAGAAAGCCAAATCGCTGTAATCCCTAGCTTGGCTAGATAGTCTAACTTACTGGTAATTCCTGGCAAATCGCCAATTCCATCTCCGTTGCTGTCCATGAAACTCTTTGGATAAACTTGATAAACTACGGCATTGTGCCACCATTTTTCTTGCATCTTCTTACCTCATTATTTTAATAATCTATAGTCTATGATAGCGCTTTTCAGATTTTTATGCAAGCGTTCGCCTAATCTTTTTGATTCCTTTTTTAACTCCGTAGTTTCCTAACTTCCAATTTTTTATTATAATAGAGGTCAGAGGTAAAAAAATGAAAAAACAAGCTTTTAGTTCTGAACGATATTTGAATTTACAACGCGACCATATTTTGGAACGCATTAACCAATTTGACGGCAAACTCTACTTAGAATTTGGCGGTAAAATGTTAGAAGATTTCCACGCTGCTCGTGTCCTTCCTGGTTATGAACCTGACAACAAAATCAAGCTCTTGCAAGAATTGAAAGAGCAGGTTGAGGTTGTGATTGCCATTAATGCTAGCAACATTGAACATTCCAAAGCACGTGGCGACTTAGGCATTTCTTATGACCAAGAAGTTCTTCGTTTGATTGACAAATTCAATGAATTAGGGATTTTTGTCGGCTCCGTTGTCATTACACAATACGCTGGCCAACCCGCTGCAGATGCCTTCCGCAACCAACTTGAGAAAAACGGAATTGATTCTTATCTTCATTATCCAATCAAAGGATATCCGACGGATATGGATCACATCATTTCCCCAGAAGGCATGGGCAAAAACGACTACATCAAAACCAGTCGCAACTTGATTGTCGTAACCGCTCCTGGACCCGGTTCTGGAAAATTGGCAACGTGTATGTCCAATATGTACCACGACCAAATCAATGGCATCAAGTCTGGCTACGCTAAATTTGAAACCTTCCCTGTTTGGAATCTTCCCCTTCATCACCCAGTTAACTTGGCTTATGAAGCTGCCACAGCTGACCTTGATGATGTCAACATGATTGACCCCTTCCATCTTCAAACCTATGGAGAAACCACTGTCAACTACAACCGTGATATCGAAATCTTCCCAGTGCTCAAGCGCATGTTGGAACGTATTCTCGGAAAATCACCATACGCTTCACCGACAGATATGGGTGTCAACATGGTTGGTTTCGCTATTACAGATGACGAGGCTGCTGTCGAAGCTTCTAAACAAGAAATCATCCGCCGTTACTATCAAACAGTTCTTGACTTCAAAGCTGAAAAAGTTGGCGAAGCTGCCGTCAAGAAAATTGAGTTGCTCATGAACGACCTCGGTATCACACCTGCAGACCGTAAGGTTGCTGTCGTTGCGCGCCAAAAAGCAGAAGAAACTGGTGGACCAGCCCTAGCCTTTGAATTGCCAAATGGGGAAATCGTCACTGGTAAGAACTCAGAACTCTTTGGCCCTACAGCCGCTGCCTTGATCAACGCCATCAAAAAATCAGCTGACATCGCTAAAGAAGTAAAACTAATCGAGCCTGAAGTTGTTAAGCCAATCCAAGGTCTTAAAATCGATCATCTCGGTAGCCACAATCCACGCCTTCATTCAAATGAAATCCTGATTGCACTTGCTATCACAGCTACAGAAAATCCTGATGCTGCCCGCGCTATGGAAGAACTCGGCAACCTCAAAGGAAGCGAAGCCCACTCAACCATCATCTTGACTGATGAAGACAAGAATGTCCTTCGTAAACTGGGTATCAACGTAACCTTTGACCCATACTACCAATACGACCGCTTATATCGTAAGTAAAGATTTCAACCTCTCCAGCCTCGGAGAGGTTTTCTCTCTGTCTCAGGAGCCAGCTTTATGTTATAATGAAAGAATAAAACTGAAAGGATTGACCATGTCAAAAGAAGTTATTGTTGAAAGTTTTGAACTTGACCACACTATTGTTAAAGCACCCTATGTTCGCTTGATCGGGGAAGAAACAGGACCCAAAGGAGACATCATCTCCAATTATGACATTCGCTTAGTGCAACCAAACGAAGACTCTATCCCTACCGCTGGCCTTCACACTATCGAGCACCTCTTGGCTAAACTCATCCGTACCCGCATTGACGGTATGATTGACTGTTCACCATTTGGTTGCCGCACAGGTTTCCACATGATTATGTGGGGGCGTCACACCAGTGCTGAAATCGCAGCTGTTATCAAGGATTCGCTCAAGGAAATCGCTGAAACTACTACTTGGGAAGACGTCCCTGGAACAACCATCGAATCTTGCGGAAACTACAAGGATCACAGCCTCTTCTCTGCTAAAGAATGGGCAAAACTCATCCTAGAACAAGGGATTTCAGATGATGCCTTTGAGCGTCATGTAATTTAAACACAAAAAGGAACCAGTTTTTCAGCTGGCTCCTTCTTTTTTATGCTCAAAATTCTGTCTTAGGCTTTTTCACGAATGACCAAAACACCATCTTCCATGTCAGCTTCTAGGTGTTTAGCATCAAGGTTATCCAAGTGGAAGTCTGTGACTTTGTCACGGATTTGTTGTTCAACCACACGACGGAGTGGACGAACACCCATAACTTCATCGTAGCCTTCCTCAGTCATGTATTCTTTAGCAGCTTCGCTCACTGCCAAGTCAATGTCTTTCTTAGAAAGCGTCTTGTTAACTTCAACCAACATAAGGTCTACAATCTTAGAAAGATCTTCTTTGCTCAAGTGTGATACTCAATTATTTTCAAAAAGCAACCTTGTCCATTGTCTGCTGACAGTGGACTTTAAAACGCTTTTTTCCAGTCCTTGAATAACTTCTTGAAGC
>NZ_VMMW01000114.1:0-6470 GCF_013277425.1 Streptococcus sp. 79 | reverse complement strand
TAGCTCAGAAGTCGGTACTAAACGTGCTATATCAAAACCAGTCCTTGAAAAACGTGGACTGGTTTCGTGTTTGGATTATTACCTTGAACGACATGTGTTAAAAGTTAGTTGAACCGCCGTATGCCGAACGGCACGTACGGTGGTGTGAGAGGGGCTAGAGATTATCCCCTACTCGATTGATACTCTTCGAAAATCTCTTCAAACCACATCAGCTTCACCTTGCCGTAGGTATGGTTACTGACTTCGTCAGTTTCATCTACAACCTCAAAACTATGTTTTGAGCTGACTTCGTCAGTTTCATATGCAACCTCAAAACAGTGTTTTGAGCTGACTTCGTCAGTCTTATCTACACCCTCAAAGCAGTGCTTTGAGCAACCTGCGGCTAGCTTCCTAGTTTGCTTTTTGATTTTCATTGAGTATGAGTTTAGCGGTTGTCAATTTTCTCTGGATAAAGGTCGTGTTGGAAGAGGCGTTGTTCTGCCAAGCCTTCATACTTAGTTCCTGGCTTACCGTAATTGTAGTAGGGGTCAATTGAGATGCCACCGCGTGGAGTGAATTTTCCCCAAACCTCCAAATAGCGAGGGTCTAGCAAGTTGACCAAGTCTTTCCCGATGGTGTTGATACAGTTTTCGTGGAAATCTCCGTGGTTTCGGTAGCTAAAGAGGTAGAGTTTGAGGGATTTTGACTCAACACAGAGCTTGTCAGGAATGTAGGAAATATAGATAGTTGCAAAGTCTGGCTGAGCAGTGATTGGGCAAAGTGAGGTAAATTCAGGACAGTTAAATTTGATGAAATAGTCATTTTCCACATGACGATTGTCAAAGGATTCGAGGATTTCTGGTTGATATTCGAAAATGTAGTTGGTTTCTTTGTTGCCCAGTAGGCTTAGGTTTTTCATTTCTTCTTGTTGTGACATGATTTTTTCTTTCTAATCTTAAACTCCACGTTGGTTATCGTAGAGGAGGGTATGCAGTTGAGGAAGGACGCGGACATTGCCCCAGCTATCATCAGCGGCGATGCGTTCCCAAAGTTCTTTGAGTCGGTCTAGTTGGTCTTGGACAATATTGCCTGTGGCCTTGGGCTCAGGATTTCCTGCTGATAAGAAGAGAACATCTGGTTGGTAGCGCTCTTGTATGCCTCGGGCAAAGGCCAAATCTGCATCATCAAAGACAGGGATTTTAAAGGTGACCTTGTCTGGATCCAGTTGGGAAACGATAAAGTCCAAGGTCTCAAAGTTGACTTCCATCTTGGATGAAGGAGGTTTGGGACTGAGGGTGACCTGGTCGATGTCTTTTAACCAATTTTGCCAGCGGGAGCCTTGGGTCTCAACAGCCAGAGTGACACCACGTTCCTTGAGTTTGGTGACGAGTTCAGCCATGTTGGCTGCTAGGATAGCAGGATTTCCCCCAGATAGGGTTACATAGTCATAGCTCCCCAATTTATCCAAGGCAGCAATGACCTCGTCAGCTGTCATACGAGTTGGCTTTTCAGAGCCATCCCAAGTAAAGGCAGAATCGCACCAGTCGCAGTGATAGTCGCAACCAGCAGTGCGGACAAACATGGTTTTCTGCCCGATTGCACGGCCTTCGCCTTGAAAGGTTGGGCCGAAAATTTCCAGAACTGGTAGTTTGAGGACACGTTCCCTAGTCATCTAACCACTCCCGTCTAAACTCCGCAAAGGCAGTCGGAGTCTCATAGAGGCGAACGTATTCCAAACGGAGACCACGTTCGTCTGGCAACTCTTGGTCCATGGTTTGGAAAATCCAGTAAACCATATTTTCAGCAGTCGTGTTCATATAGGGAAGAGTTTCATTGAGATAGCGATGATCCAAGTGGGGCTCTAAGTAGTTCTTGTAGATTGCTTTGATGTCTCCAAAATCGTAGGTCATGCCACGTTCATCTAAAAATCCACTGACAGCAATCTGCAGATGATAGGTGTGACCATGAAGGGATTTGCATTTTCCCTCATAGTGAAAGAGGTGGTGGGCAGCATCGAAGGTAAACTCTTTTGATACCAAGGTTCTGTGAGGGTTGTAGACCAGAGACTCCCCGGTTTCCTGTTTGATTTCTTTGGGTGCAAAAAACATTAGGCTTCTCCTTTCTGTGAGAGATAAACATTTAACCCATGTTGACGTAGGTGGCAGGCTGGGCAATCTCCACAACCACGTCCGATAATCCCGTTGTAGCAGGTTAAGGTCTTTTCACGAACATAGTCAAAGGCACCGAGTTGGTCAGCTAACTCCCAAGTTTCAGCCTTGTCTAGCCACATGAGAGGTGTTTGGATAACGAAGTCGTAATCCATGGCAAGGTTGAGGGTAACATTAAGGGATTTGACAAAGACATCTCGACAATCGGGGTAGCCTGAGAAGTCTGTCTCGCAGACACCTGTCACGATATCTTTAATGCCTCGTTGCTTGGCAAGGACTGCCGCAAAGGATAGAAAGAGGTGGTTGCGACCATCAACAAAGGTATTGGGAACCTCCCCCTCTTTTTGCTCGATTTCCAGATCGGAGGTCAAGGCATTTTCAGTGATTTGTCCCAGCAGAGACATATCTAAGATGTGATGACGAATTCCTTGTTCCTCAGCGATTTCTTGGGCAACTTGAATTTCGAGATGATGACGTTGACCGTAGGCAAAGGTGACAGCTTCGACTGTTTCATAGTGTTCTTTAGCCCAAAAGAGGCAGGTTGTAGAATCTTGACCGCCACTAAAGACGACCAAGGCTGATTGACGTTTCATAGTACTCCTTCCAAAATGGGGAATGTTCAGAGCACGCAAAAAGCTCCCTTGAGGGAGCTAAAAAATACCAAATCGAGGTTTTTTTTAGCGATGGCATGTCCCAAACATCGTAATATTCTACCTATAGTCTAGCATATTTTTTGAAAAATGGCAAAGGGCAAGAAAAAAGAGACCAAAGCAAGTACTTGGTCTCTCAGTTGATTAGCTCAATTCAGCAACGATGGCCTTGATTTGGTCTGCTGTGTGAACACCAGCAACTTGTTTCACCACTTGGCCGTCTTTTTTGAAGAGAAGAGTTGGGATAGACATGATTCCAAAGGCACGAGCTGTGTTTGGATTTTCATCAACGTCCATTTTAACGATTTTCAAAACATCTTCTGAAAGTTCTTCAGACAATTTGTCCAAGATTGGACCTTGCATACGACATGGACCACACCAAGTTGCCCAAAAGTCTACCAAGACCAAACCGTCTTTTGTTTCTTGTTCGAATGTTGCATCTGTAATTGTTTTTGCCATTGTATTTCTCCTTTTTTTAGTTATATTGGCTTAAATCTTGTTTCTTGAGATAGAAGAAGATATCTCCATAAGTTCCATGGTAGTCCAAATCATGACCGTTATAGGTTAATTTTTGGACAGGGTAGTAGTCTGCGACGCCGATAAGGCAAGCTTGTTGTGAACGATCAAAGTCTTCATAGGATTCGAAAGTCACAGTTCTTTCGTTCTTACTGGCGTCTAGATAAGTAATTTCGATCATATAAAACTCCTTTGTTTAATCTTGACTTTATTTTACTCCTTGTAAAAGAGAATGTCAATAAAAATGATTGCGCACGCAACTTTTTTCTAAAATCATCTTAAATCAAGAAATCCAAACCAGTTTCCAAGCTTTCTTCGACAGCCTTTTGTAGAGAGGCCAGTGTTTTTTGCCCATCACTTGTCAGGCAGATAAAACTAGAGCGTCTATCTTGATGGCAGCACATGCGACTGAGTAGACCGCAATTTTTAGCTTCCAAGCGAGCCACCATCCTAGAAACTGCGCTCGGGCTCAGATGAAGCTTATCTGGCAGGTCAATCTGGCGTAGAGATTTTTCTTGGGCCAAGTCCAGATAGTAGAGCAGGTAGAACTCTTTCAAGGTCAGACTTTGCTCGCTCTGTTGGGCAATGGTCTCTTCCAGGAGACTTTCAATTTCTTTCTGACGCCGATTGAAGTCAAACCATTTTTCCAAATAGGTCATAGTGTCTCCTTTCTTTTTAGAGTCATAAATAGAAGAAAGTCCATTAACGGGCAGTCTCTGCGTCACAAGATGATTGCGCATGCAATAATTATACTACTTTTCAAGAATGCTGGCAAGTTCTGTTTTTTAGTGGTTTTCTTTTTTACTGTCCATATTTTTGTAAAAATCAACTTTTACTTGGATGAAGGTCTTGGCTTCACGTAGGAGTTGAAGAAGGGTAGCGCGGGTTTCAAATTCTTCTCTTGTCTTGGGCAGACTGCGGTTTCGGAAGACTTCCAGATAGCGTTCGATTTCATCTAGCAAATCAGAAGCAGGATTGGTCTGGCTCAGTTGACCTGCAATTTTTGAAAAGAGTTGAGCCAAAATCAGGCTCTCACTGGCAGCTAGGTGACAGGTGTTGATTTGCTGGGCCATATTTCGCAGGATACGACTTTGTAGCTGTCTCATCTCAAAGTAGTGAATATGGTAATCAGTCTGGTGAAAGAGGTGGTCTGAGTGATCCAAATAGACCAGTCTGAGGGCTTCTTCCAAAAGGGTGTCCAATTCTTCCACCAGCTGTGCTCGGTTGCGTCCATCCCCTCTGGATAAATAATATTTGAAGCGTAGGAGGATGTCTTTTAACTTTTCTTCTACCAATGTGTGGTAGTGATGAATTTCCTCTTCTCGTGAAGGCATGTAGAGATTGACCAGTAAAGCAAATCCTGTACCGATAGCAAAGAGAAAGAATTCATTGACTAGAAGGTCTGGAGAGGTTGACTCTTGTACCAAGAGATGGCTAACCAAAACAGTGCTTGGTGTGATGCCAATTTCCCAGCCCATCTTGTAAGCTAGAGGCACATAGAAGGCAAGATAGAGACCAAGGCTCCAGATATGAAATCCGCTCAAGTGAAAAGCTAGAACACCGATAGCCAGAGCTAGGAGCATGGAAAAGAGGCGATTGCGAGCCAGTTTTAAAGTACTTCTACGCGTATCAGATAGGCTCAAGAGAGCGATAATTCCAGCCGAAATTGCTGAGGAAAGATTGAGAAAATAAGCAAGAAAACAGGCAAGACAGGTAGCTAAGATGAGCTTGGTCGTACGTTGGCTAATAGACATAAGAGTTTCCTAATAAGTTAGAATAAAAGCGTAAAAGACAAGACCTGAGCAGGCTTGCCTTTATGAGTTATTTTTTACGGGCTGCTGTGTATTCGGCAACGGCAGTAAAGAGGACGTCTGTAGAAGAGTTAAGGGCTGTTTCACATGAGTCTTGGATGACCCCAATCACAAATCCAACCCCAACAACTTGCATGGCAATATCGTTAGAAATACCGAAAAGGCTACAAGCAACTGGGATAAGAAGGAGGGAACCTCCCGCAATACCAGAAGCACCGCAGGCTGAGATAGCTGCTACCACACTGAGGACAAAGGCTGTGGCAAAGTCAACAGGGATTCCAAGAGTATTTACCGCAGCAAGGGTCAAAACGTTAATGGTAATCGCTGCTCCAGCCATGTTGATAGTAGAGCCAAGTGGGATAGAAACAGAATAGGTATCTGGGTTGAGTCCAAGGTCATGGCAGAGTTTCATGTTGACAGGAATGTTAGCCGCAGAACTACGAGTGAAGAAGGCTGTCACACCGCTGACACGGAGGCAGTTCCAAACTAGAGGGTAAGGGTTGCGTCTCATAAAGAAGAAGGCAATCAAAGGGTTGACCACAAGGGCAACAAAAAGCATAGTCGTTACTAATAGAACCAATAAAATACCGTAGTTGGCAAGGCTTCCGATTCCCTTGTCAGAAATGGTTTTAAAAACAAGACCAAGGATTCCAAATGGAGCCAGATTGATGATCCATTCGACAATTTTAGAAGTCACGTCAGCGATAGTTTTTAGTAATTCTTTACTATTTTTGCTGGCCTCTCTCATAGCAATTCCAAAAATGACTGCCCAAGATAAGATTCCAATATAGTTAGCAGTAAGCAGGGCGTTGACTGGATTGTCAACCGGTTTGAGCAAGAGGTTGCTGAGGACCTGTCCAATCCCATCTGGTGGAGCAATATCGGTATTAGCACTATTTAGGGTGATTTCAATAGGGACGATGAAACTTGCTAGTACAGCTACAAGAGCAGCGGCAAAAGTTCCTAGGATATACAAGAAAACAACAGTTTTCATATTGCTATCTTGTCCCTTTTGATGTTGGGAAAGGGCATTAGCAACGAGAGCAAAGACTAGGATAGGAGCAACAGCTTTTAGACCTCCAACGAATAAATCCCCGAGTAGCCCAATTTCTGAGAGATTAGGAAGGGTCAGTCCTAGAATTCCCCCACAAAGCATACCAATCAAGATACGCTTGACAAGGCTTGCCTTGTTCCAAGCATGAATGATTCTTTTCATAATAATCTCCTTTCTGTGTAGTGATTATGATTATAGTATAAACGATAGACAAAATCAAGAATTTTCTGTCTATTTTTTGAATATTTATGGATAATGAGACTGATGAAAATATGGTATAATCCCGACTTTA
>NZ_VMMW01000113.1:0-839 GCF_013277425.1 Streptococcus sp. 79 | reverse complement strand
TATTTTGGATAACCTAAACGATTTACCAATCGTATACATTGATGAAACAGGAATCGACCGCTACCTCTATCGTCCTTATGCAGGGGCTCCTAGAGGGGAGAAAGTCTATGAAAAGATTAGCGGACGTCGTTTTGAGCGAACTTCAATTGTTGCAGGACAAGTAGACGGAGAGTTTATAGCTCCCATGATTTACAAGAACAGCAGGACAAGCGATTTCTTTGTGGAGTGGTTCAAAACGCAACTCCTGCCTGCTTTGAAGACACCTCATGTTATTATCATGGACAATGCTAGTTTTCATCCCAAGAACATTTTGGATGAACTCTGCATCCAAGATAAACACTTTTTCTTACCTCTACCGCCTTATTCACCAGATTTGAATCCTATTGAGCAAGCTTGGGCTATCTTGAAAAAGAAAGGAACAGATTTATTAAGGGAAGTCCCAACTATTTTTGAATGTTTGGAACGCTGATAACGAGAAAATTGTCAATGCCCTTAAACTAGCCTATTCTAACGCCAAACTAGAAGTCACTAATAATCTCATCAAACTTATCAAACGCAACGCCTTTGGTTTTCGGAACTTTAAAAACTTCAAAAAAAGGACGAAATTTGCCCTTTCTCGAGATTAGCTTTTCATCAACCCACTACAGTTGACAAAGAGCCGAAAAATGTCTCGCCTCTAATAACACGAGATAGATTATTATTACATAACAAAAAAAGAGGCCTAAACCTCTTAACTAAATTACTCCGCCAGTAGGACTCGAACCTACGACATCATGATTAACAGTCATGCGCTACTACCAACTGAGCTATGGCGGATTAAAGCTAAGCGACTTCCCTAT
>NZ_VMMW01000112.1:0-13313 GCF_013277425.1 Streptococcus sp. 79 | reverse complement strand
CAGTAGATGCTCAGACAGGAGATTCCTTTTTCCTCATTGCTGGAGGATGCAATCCTGAGTGGACCAATGAATTTCTACGGCAAGTCTCACAAGCTTATCCAGATGACTATATGTTACTTGTCATGGATAATGCTATATGGCATAAATCAAGTACCTTAGAGATTCCAAGTAATATTGAGTTGGCTTTTATCCCACCTTATACACCAGAAATGAACCCTATTGAACAAGTCTGGAAAGAAATTCGAAAACGAGGTTTCAAAAATAAGGCTTTCCAAACATTGGAAGCCGTCATTGATAAGCTTCAAGAAGTTATTCAAGGACTGGAAAAAAGCGTTTTAAAGTCCACTGTCAGCAGACAATGGAAAAGGTTGCTTTTTGAAAACAATTGAGTATTAAAAGAAAAAAGCCTGAGATTTCCATCTCAGGCTCTATCAAAATAATTGTTTTCTAATACTCAATGAAAATCAAAGAGCAAACTAGGAAGCTAGCCGCAAGCTGTACTTGAGTACGGTAAGGCGACGCTGACGTGGTTTGAAGAGATTTTCGAAGAGTATAAACTAGAAAAGTGAGAATACAAGCACTGCCAAGGCTGCACCGATAACAGGTCCCACAACAGGAATCCAAGCGTAAGACCAATCTCCGTCTCCCTTGTTTGAAATTGGAAGGATACTGTGCATGATACGAGGTCCAAGGTCACGTGCAGGGTTCAAGGCATAACCTGTTGTACCACCTAGTGATAGACCGATACCGACAATCAACGTTCCCACTGCAAAGGTTCCGATTCCTGCTTGAAGGTCATAAAGTCCCAAAGCAAAGATTGTCAATACCAATACAAAAGTTCCTAGGATTTCACTAATCAAGTTTGATACAGTATCCTTGATGGCTGGTCCAGTACTGAAGGTTGCCAGGATATTGCCTGCATTTTCTTCTGCCTCATAATGCGGCTTGAATTGCAACCAAACCAAAATCTGACCCAGCATGGCCCCTGCGAACTGAGCTAGGATATAAGGGAATACTGATGCCCAAGGCAAACCACCTTTCAAGGCCACACCAATGGTCACAGCTGGGTTTAAATGAGCTGGACTGAGCTTGCCAGATACAAAGACTGCAACCGCAACTGCAATCCCCCAACCCATAGTAATCACAATCCAACCTGAGCTGTTGCTCTTGGTTTTAGGAAGAACCACACCTGCAACAACACCATTTCCTAGAAGAATCAGGATTAAAGTCCCTAAAAATTCTCCAAATAATTCATTCATCATCTTTCTGTCTCCATTAAAAAGAAGGGGCGGGCGGCAAGGATTGCTACCCTCCACCTCTTTTATTTTTTCTTAATTTTTTAATTCTGCTAAATCATTATTAGCAAGAGCTGCTTTTACATCAGCACGGTAAGTTGCTTTTTCTTCTTCTGTCCAGTCATAGAATCGTCCCATTTCATCCAAAACTGGCTCAACGATGCTGTCCAAACTATCACGCATAAAGAGCATATGGTTGGTACGACGAAGAAGGAAGTCAACCGGGCTAAGAGTCAACTCGTTGCGCATTGCATAGTGAAGGGACAAAGTATCTGCCAAACTGAGTCCTGGCGCTTGTTCCAAGCTGTGAGCAAGGGCAAAGACTTTCGGTGCATTTGAACCGTAAAGATTTGCTAGGTAATGGGCTTCCTTGCTATCCAAGCCACGTGAAACTCCAAGTTGCGCAAAGGCTTCGATTTCTGAGTCCACATTTGCTGGATTCAATTCTCCACCTGAAACAGGGTAAGTCTTCGAGTTGATGAGTTTAAAGCTACGGTCAAATTCTGCTTTGAGGATATCAACCACGCGCTCCATAGCTCCTTCAGCCATCTTACGGTAGTCTGTGATTTTACCACCAGCAAGAGTCAAGAGACCATTATCATCACGGTCCAAGCTAGACCCACGAGAAACTGCAGATGGATCCAAATGTTTCTCAGATGTGCTACTTTCAAGCTTGCTGACAGCAGACTCAACATCTTCACGTGTTTTTTCTTTGGAGAGATAAGATTCAACAGTCGCAATCAAGTTGTCAAAGCTTTCATCACTGATGGTACCGTTATTTCCACCATTATAGTCAGAGGCACTGTTCCCTGCAATCAATGGACGAAGACCTGCCCAGCTACTTTCAATGTCAGCAACTGTAATATTCGCTTCTGGGAAGCGGTTGTTGACAATACCAAGTAGGTAATCTACATCTTCTTGAGTTACTTTTGGATGCTCCAAATCACCTGTATAGTCTGTATCAGTTGTACCAAAGTAGGTCTTGTTTTCACGTGGGAGAACAAAGACCATACGACCGTCACCCAAACCCGTGTCAAAGTAAACTGGCTGTGAAACCTTGATTTTGCTTGAATCCACTACCAAGTGAACTCCCTTAGTTGGGCGCATTTGTGAGAATTGCGTTCCCTTATTAGACAAATTACGTACTTTATCACTCCAAGGACCTGTTGTATTAATAACCAGACGGGCCTTGATTTCAAATACTTGGTCTGTCAAGAGATCACGAGCTACAACACCTGTAATCTTGCCACTTTCGTCAAAGAGGAAGCCTTCTGCCTTCACGTGGTTGGCAATGAGGGCACCGTCTTGGTTGGCACGTTTGATGTTTTCAATCACGAGACGCGCATCGTTGTTACGGAAGTCAAGATACACTCCACCTCCTACCAAGCCTTCTTTCTTCAAGTTTGGCTGGCGTTCCAAGACTTGATTCTTACTCAAAACCTTGTTAGCAGCTGGTGTATTGTTGACACCTGCCAAGAGGTCGTACAAGTCCATGGCTACTTTAAGACGGAAGAGGCTAAAGGTCGCTCCATCTTCATCGTAAACTGGTAAGAGCATTGGGTCTGGTTTTGGAATGTGTGGAGCAATTTGTTGTACTACTGCACGTTCTGAAACCGTATCTGATACTACTTCTACGTCGAATTGTTTGAGGTAGCGAAGACCGCCGTGAACCAATTTTGTTGAACGGCTGGATGTTCCTTCTGCGAAGTCCTGCATTTCAATCAAACCGGTCTCAAGACCGCTAGCTGCCGCCTGCAAGGCTACACCAGCCCCTGTGATTCCTCCACCGATAATCAAGAGATCCAGGGTGCGTTCCTGCATTTTTTTAATTGACCATTCACGTGTTTTCTTTGAAAATTCCATATTTACACACCTTCTAAATAAATCGCTTTATTCTGCCAGTATTAGTCGTCTACTTCCGCAAAGACTTGCGTTGCTTTCACAGCCTTCTTCCAGCCCTTGTAGAGTTGTTCCTTGCGCGATTCGTTCATCGATGGTTCAAAGAGTTCTCCTGTCTCGTTCAAAAGTTTCAACTCATCCAAGTTTTTCCAGTAACCTACTGACAAACCTGCTAGGAAGGCTGCTCCTAGAGCTGTTGTTTCCAAGTTTTTAGCGCGTGCAATGTCAATGCCTAAAATATCAGCTTGGAACTGCATGAGGAAGTTATTCATGGCTGCACCTCCATCCACTTTCAATACTTGAATAGCTGTTTGAGCATCCACCTGCATTGTGTCAATAATATCACGTACTTGATAAGCAATTGATTGAAGAGTTGCCTTGATAAAGTCTTCTTTGCTTGTTCCACGAGTCAAACCAAAGACAGAACCGCGAGCATTTTGGTTCCAGTATGGTGCTCCTAGTCCTGTAAAGGCTGGAACGACATAAACTTCATCATCATTGTGAGAATCACGAGCATATTTTTCAGATTCTGGTGAATTTTCAACCATGCGAAGACCATCACGAAGCCACTGAATAGCACTTCCTGCGATGAAGATAGAACCTTCCAAGGCATAATAAACCTTACCGTTGATTCCGTAACCAATGGTTGTCAAGAGGTTGTTTTCAGACAACTGCATTTCTTCACCAGTATTCATGATGATGAAAGATCCTGTTCCATAAGTATTCTTGACCATACCAGGTTCAAAGGCCAACTGTCCAAAGAGGGCTGCTTGTTGGTCCCCAGCCATACCAGAGATTGGCACCTCTCCACCATAGAAATGGAATGGCGCTGTCTTACCGTAGATTTCAGAGTTAGAACGAACTTCTGGCAGCATAGCCTTCGGAATGTTGAGAATTTCCAAAATCTCATCATCCCATTTGAGTTCTTTAATGTTATAAAGCATGGTACGAGCTGCATTTGAGTAATCCGTCACGTGAGCCGCACCGTCAGTCAATTTCCAAACCAACCAAGTATCGATAGTACCAAAGAGCAATTCCCCTTTTTCTGCTCGCTCTTGAGCGCCCTCTACATGATCCAAAATCCAACGAACCTTGGTAGCAGAGAAATAAGCATCAATAATCAAACCAGTCTTTTCATGGAATTTTTCCACATAACCTTGGCTTTTCAGCTGTTCAGCCAGAGGAGCTGTCTGACGTGATTGCCAAACGATAGCATTGTAGATAGGAAGTCCTGTTTTCTTATCCCAAACGACCGTTGTTTCACGTTGGTTGGTAATCCCGATTGCCTCAATCTGACTTGGTTTCACACCACTTTCGATGAAAGCTCCAGCAATAACAGACTGGACGGAATTCCAAATTTCATTGGCATTGTGCTCTACCCAACCTGCCTGAGGGAAAATCTGCGTAAATTCCTTTTGACTCGAGCTAACCTTTTCCCCTTTTTTGTTGAAAATGATGGCACGAGAACTTGTAGTTCCCTGGTCAATGGCCATGATGTATTTTTCTTGTGACATGTGCTGTCCTCCTGATAAAGATCTTGAGGTGTTTCCTCTTTACATTTACTAGTATACAAAATAAAGCGCTTTCTTGTTTATCAACTTTTTTTAATTTTTAAAAAAATGTGAGGAGATTGTGTGAATTTCACAAAAAAGGCCTCAAAAGTTAGATTTAATAACCTATTTTAATGAAGAAGTAGCTAATAAGAGTATTTTTGCTAAGATTTACGATATGAAAAGTTTACATAATGCAATTATTTAATACCCATTCATAGTGTGATATAATATTGTTAATAACTAAAAACACCTCAAAATATAAAAAAGGGGAGAATTTTATGGCTAAAAAGAATCAATCTAATCGTCTAACTAACCAACATAAAGATTCAAGAGGAGTAGTAGGTATATTCGGAGAAGATGCAAAATCTCATGATATTGCCGTAGGCACTATCTCTCATCTAGTAAAATCGAAACTAGAGGAATTATATCCGATGTTAGAGTTTAGATTTAGAAAATCAGTTAGTAAAAAGGAGATTAATCATTATCTTAGTAAGCTAGATAAAGATTTAGGAAAAACTTTATTTACACAGAATGCAAGTATTATTCCTGACGGCGGTATCATTGAGGTAAAAGATGATTCAGGCAGTTGGCGTGTAGTTCTAGTAACAGAAGCTAAACATCAAGGAAAAGATATTGAAAATATTAAATCAGGTAAACTAGTAGGAAAAAACAACGACCAAGATTTAATGGCTGCCGGAAATGCTATTGAACACTCACATAAAAATATTGCTGAAATAGCAAATTTTATGCTATCCGAGGAACACTTCCCTTATATTATTTTTCTAGAAGGTTCTAATTTTTTAACGCAAACTATCTCTGTAATACGGCCAGACGGACGGTCTGTTATACTTGAACATGACTCAGGAATACTAAACCGCTTAGACAGACTAACTGCTGCCAATTACGGCATGCCAATCAATACTAATTTGTGCAAAAATAAATTTATAAAAAATAAAGACAAATCAATAATGCTTCAAGCAACCTCTATCTATACAACTGGTGATGGAAGTCACTGGAATCCTCAGGAAATGTTTAATATAATGTTAGATGTTGCTAAGACGTCTCTTAAAGTTTTGGGAAGCGATATTTTTAACCAATTAACAAGGAGTATGGAATAAGATAATGAGAAAAAACGAAAATGATTTTTTAAGAAAGGCAAAAAAAAAAATAAAAATGATGAGTTCTATACTCAACTACAAGATATAGATAGGGAGTTACATCATTACAAGGTACATTTCAAAAACAAAATTATATTTTGCAATTGTGATGACCCCAGAACTAGCAATTTTTATAGATATTTTGCTCAAAATTTTAATGAACTTGGTTTGAAAAAGCTGATTGCATCCTGTTATATCGAACAACAATTTGATTTATTTAGCTTAAATTCAGAAATTTCAAATGGCTTTTACTATGAATACACTGGGGAAAAAAGAAGAGGTCATTATTCCCAGTCTAAATGACGTGACATTTTTTAAAGGTGACGGTGATTTCCGCAGTGAGGAAAGTATGAAACTATTAAAAGAAGCAGATATAGTGGTAACAAATCCACCATTTTCACTTTTCAGAGACTTCCTTGCACAAGTTGTTCAATATGATAAACAATTTTTAATCATTGGCAATATTAATGCTATTACTTACAAAGAAACTTTTAAACTCATAGAAAACAATAAAGTTTGGATGGGGATAAATATGGGACGTGGTATTTCTGGATTTATCGTTCCAGACCACTATGAACTCTATGGGACAGAAACCACTATAAATGAACGTGGTGAAAGAATTGTTTCCCCTAATAACTGTTTATGGCTAACAAATTTAGATAATTTCAAAAGGCACGAGGACATTATTCTTACCAAAAAGTATAAAAATAATGAAGACCAATATTTAACCTACGATAATTACAACGGTATCAATATCAATAAAACAGTAGATATTCCTTATGATTATCGAGGAGTTATGGGAGTTCCAATAACTTTTCTTCATAAGTTTAATCCAAATCAATTTGAAATTGTTGGATTCCGAAAAGGAGATGACGGAAAAGATTTATCAATAAATGGTAAGAGCACTTATTTTAGGATATTAATTAAAAATAAGAAGTTTCAAACGACTAAATAGGCTGGTAGTATGATGAGTTTTACGAGCAAACAAATATCTAATTTTTTGGATGATAAAATTTTATTTCGATTTACAATTAACAGTAACAATACTATAAACTTCAACGAACGTGAAGCGATGTTTACTTTTGATCAAATTGAAAAAGTAATAAAAACTAATTTTGACTATTGGAAGATTGTTTCAGAAAAAGCACCATCTAATTATTATTCAAATTGGCAAATCATGAATAATAAGATAAATGGCATAAGGAAATTTCTTTCTGAGATTGACGACTTAAATACGGATACTATAAATAACTATCTTTATTATAACTTGTCAAGTAGTCGTGAAACTACTGAGCAAGGGAAGCTTGTTTACATACTATCAATTGATTCACCTATTGATAAAGATTTAGAAATTCGAAAAATAAAGAGTTTTGTTTCATTCTATATAGAGCAAACAACAGACAATCTTACAGAAGCGATAAGAAGTTACATCTATCTCTCTAAGAATATAAGTTCTATAGGCAATTATTTTTCAAGCTCTTATCCATACCAATTCTATCCGGCTCTGTATTTACTTAGAAAACAGTTCTCTAATATTAGGGAAAATATATTCGACTTTGAAAAAAATATTATATATCCATTAACCAGTAAGTTACAAGAAATTTCTGATAATTCTAATGAACAATATAAAGAAATTACCTCTTTTATCGAAAACAGATACAATGATATTCAACAACAATTTGATGATAAGGCCATAGAATTAAAAGAGTTTCAAAGCTCAATAAATCGTTGGCAAAAGGAAAAGAAAGATAAACTTGAACATTTAGAGGAGACTTATAAGAATAAACTATCATTGGAGGCACCCGAACAACTCTGGAATAAACGTGCTACAGAATATATAAAGCAGGCTAGAAATTGGACTATCATCCTTATTGTAACTGTACTAGCTTTAATTTTTACTTCGACAAAATTAATTACAGTTATACATAATTATTCTTTAGATATCATCAAAGAAATTCCTTTTCTTTCAGAATCATTCGTATTTATTTCTGTTATTTCTTTCTTTATCTATATAATTAGAATACTGGTAAAAATCGTAATGTCAAATCATCATTTAGCCACCGAATACAAACAGAAAGCAGCTTTAACTAGATTTTATCAATCTTTGACTTATGCTGGTACAAATATTGATAAAGAGGAAAGACTAATCATTATTAATTCATTATTTAGTAGAATTGATACAGGTCTTATTAAAGTAGATAACACAAATGATAACGAGGTAATTCTAGCAATTTTGTCTAAGAATATAAAATAAAAGGCTGAGCAAAAAGAATTTAAAGTCAAACAAACGCATATTGTCAAGTGTTGAAAAGACTCGATAATATGCGTTTTATTGCAGAAAATTTTACTTCTTTTTCTCCTAAAATTGAGTTTTTTTGCCATCTTCTTTAACTAAACAATAACTGGCGAATCGCTACCAAATCTTCCATATCCAAGTCGTTTTTTAAATAATAGACTGGTGTCTGTTCCTTCTTATGAATCGGGTTATTGGTAACCAGCAAATCATAATGCCGAGTTCGGTCATAGGCTTCAATGGTAATAAAACGATTGTATTCCAAATACCGTTTCAAAATGGCTGCCATCCTTGAAAAGACAAGAAAACCAGATGTCAAATCCAGACCAATCCGCATATGCTGGCCACCGTTTTCAGCCATATATTCGATTAACTGCAGCCATTCCCAGAGAATCTTCTTATCTAAATCTGTCCCCTGATGAAAGGCAGGTAGAGCATGAAAAATCTCCTCTGCTGTCTCTTTAAAATCATGTTCCATCAGTAAATAGGGATGACGATTCTCTAACTGGTAC
Organism: Streptococcus sp. 79; assembly: GCF_013277425.1. Classification (NCBI taxonomy): domain Bacteria; kingdom Bacillati; phylum Bacillota; class Bacilli; order Lactobacillales; family Streptococcaceae; genus Streptococcus; species Streptococcus sp. 79. The sequence continues at coordinate 4,604 of NZ_VMMW01000112.1, read as the reverse complement.
TTGTAGCGATCCTGTAAAATATAGCCCTTATAGAGGTAGACTTGAGCACAAAGCTGACTGAGTTCATAGGTGACATGGTCCTCTGTATAATCCCCCAGTAACTCCTCTTTCTTCATTTCTTGAATCAATTGCGTCAGTAAACCTGCCAACTGTCCTCCAAAACCAAGGATATACTCCATAGTATGAAGAGGAAGAATGCGATGAGATAGGAGGAAAGAGAAGAATATCATCATCTCCCCATCCTCAGTTCCGAGAGGGAGGTGTTGCCCAGCAAAAAAGGACGGAGCCTTTCGATGCAAACGAAGGTAGAAAATATTGTCAAAATACCCTCGCATTTTTTCTTCTATGACTTGGAGATGACAAGCATTGACCCGAAGACGTTGTTGACTGATATGAGCCCAGAGAACCAAGTCCAATTTCTGACCCGAAGACAAACTTGCACCGCAGATTTCTTCTAGTGTAGCAATTTCCTGCTTTCTCGCTGGTTTCTGCATGTGACCTTCCCACTCCTGACTAGACCAGACCTTGCGGAAAAGACAGAAATAGAAATAGCGAATCTGATGCTCTGGACCTCGCCAACGTCCATTTTGGATGGATAAATCAAATTCTGACAAAATCTGATTTAAACCAGCCAAGTGACGCCCAAGCGTAGCCTCGCTAATCATCAATTCTTGAGCCAGCTGATGGGCTAAAAATTGTTGGTGGTAGAGAAGATAGACCACAATCTGGTATTTAACAGCATTCTCCAAAAATAAGCTCCGAATATCTCTCCCCTTGGTAGCTGCACCGATCGACAGGCGCAGATTTTCATTTTCTAAGTGAATAGTCAGCTCTAAACCACTATCCAAAGCCTTGTCATTGAGCAGGGTGACATATTTGGTTAGGGTTGCTTTTGAAAATCCTGTTTCTTCCATTACAGCCTTGACGGTCGTCTGAGACTCTTGTAATAGAAAGGAAAGGATTGAAAATTGACCACACTCGGCCTTCTCCATCAAATCTCCTAAATACATTTGTTACCCCTTTCATTTTCTACCTTAAGCATAGCATAAATCTTACAAATGCTGAAATAATCTGTTTCTCTTTTTATTTACCTGCTGATTTCCTAGTCCATTATCCTGAAAATCAGTAAACACACGGCTCCCTCTTTGGGCATTTTTATGCTAAAATAGTAGCTATGGATAAAATTATTAAAACTATATCAGAAAGCGGAGCCTTTCGTGCTTTTGTCCTTGATAGCACAGAAACCGTCCGTACTGCTCAAGAAAAACACAAAACCCAAGCTAGCTCAACTGTAGCGCTTGGTCGAACTCTTATCGCCAGCCAGATTCTCGCAGCCAATGAAAAAGGAAATACTAAACTAACAGTTAAGGTGCTGGGTTCTAGCTCTCTAGGGGCCATTATCACGGTCGCAGATACCAAGGGGAACGTCAAAGGCTATGTTCAAAATCCTGGCGTTGACATCAAAAAGACCGCAACTGGTGAAGTTCTAGTCGGACCTTTCGTTGGAAATGGTCAATTTCTCGTTATCACAGACTACGGCATTGGAAATCCTTATACTTCCTTGACCCCACTCATCTCTGGAGAGATTGGGGAAGACCTTGCTTTCTACCTAACAGAAAGCCAACAAACCCCTTCTGCAGTCGGCCTCAATGTCCTTTTGGACGAAGAAGACAAGGTTAAGGTTGCTGGTGGTTTCCTAGTTCAAGTCTTGCCGGGAGCCAAGGAAGAAGAGATTGCTCGCTTTGAAAAACGCATCCAAGAAATGCCAGCTATCTCTACTCTTCTCGAAAGCGACGACCATATCGAAGCCCTCCTCAAGGCTATCTACGGAGACGAAGCCTACAAGCGTCTTTCTGAAGAAGAAATCCGTTTCCAATGTGACTGTAGCCATGAACGCTTTATGAACGCTCTTGCCAGCCTTCCAAGCTCAGACTTACAGGAAATGAAAGAGGAAGACCACGGGGCAGAAATCACTTGTCAATTCTGCCAAACTACTTACAACTTTGATGAAAAGGACCTGGAGGAACTCATTCGTGACAAATCTTAATACACCTTTTATGATTGGCAATGTTGAGATTCCCAATCGTACCGTTTTAGCACCTATGGCTGGTGTCACCAACTCAGCCTTTCGTACCATCGCAAAAGAGCTCGGAGCTGGACTCGTTGTCATGGAAATGGTCTCTGACAAGGGAATCCAATACAACAACGAAAAAACCCTGCACATGCTTCATATCGACGAAGGCGAAAACCCTGTCTCTATCCAACTATTTGGTAGTGATGAAGACAGCCTCGCACGCGCAGCAGAATTCATCCAAGAAAACACCAAAACCAATATCGTCGATATCAACATGGGCTGCCCTGTCAACAAAATCGTGAAGAACGAAGCTGGCGCTATGTGGCTCAAGGATCCAGATAAGATTTACTCTATCATCAACAAGGTCCAATCTATCCTTGATATTCCACTTACTGTCAAGATGCGTACCGGCTGGGCTGACCCGTCTCTTGCAGTAGAAAATGCCCTCGCTGCTGAAGCAGCAGGTGTTTCTGCCCTCGCCATGCATGGCCGTACCCGTGAGCAAATGTATACAGGTCACGCAGACCTTGAGACCCTGCACAAGGTTGCCCAAGCTCTGACCAAGATTCCATTCATCGCCAACGGTGACATCCGTACAGTTCAAGAAGCCAAACAACGCATTGAAGAAGTCGGTGCTGATGCAGTCATGATTGGCCGCGCTGCCATGGGAAATCCCTACCTCTTCAACCAAATCAACCATTACTTTGAAACAGGAGAAATCCTACCTGATTTGACCTTTGAAGATAAGATGAAAATCGCCTACGAACATTTGAAACGATTGATTAACCTCAAAGGAGAAAACGTCGCAGTTCGTGAATTCCGTGGCCTCGCTCCTCACTATCTCCGTGGAACATCTGGCGCTGCCAAACTCCGTGGAACCATTTCGCAAGCTAGCACCCTAGCAGAGATTGAAGCCCTCTTGCAATTGGATAAGGCTTAATAGACCAAAACCCGTAACTCTCTTAAAGGTTACGGGTTTTTGACTGTAAAAATTCAAATACTAAGGGTTATTATTGACTCAAAGCAACACTGGAAACCTTGCCATCCGCTCCTGTTGTAATTTGGATGATTTTTCCTCCACCAATTTTGGCATTATACTTGCCATCATCAAGAGTATAAGAGTAGCCTCTGATAGAGTAGTTTTCTTTCTTTCCATCAGCAGATTCTACTGTGAATTGACCTCCTGATGAAACTGTGATGGTTTCGCCATTTGCTCCCTTCCAATTGCCCGCTGCAGCTGAGAAATCACCATCTACCATGGTTAAAACACCCTTGTAGCGTTTATTTTGCTCTGCTTGTTTGTCTTGAAGTTTGCGGTCAGTTGTAGGATCATAGCTTGATTGGTTAGACTGGGATTGAGGAGCCTGTTGAGTTGAAGGAGCCTGAGCAGGAGTTTGTTGACTAGCTGCCTGTTGAGTAGACACTTCTTGACCTTGTCTTTGCTCTGGTGCAGGTGCCACTTGTGATGGCCTTGCAGTTGCTGAAGATTGATCAGTAGATGCCTTGGCCTTTTCAGATGAAGCTGAAGTTGAGGACTTCTGAGTCTTGCTTTCTTTGCTAGAAGAGGCTGCTTTAGAGCTTGATGACTGGCTTATCTTAGCAGAACTGCTTGCTTGAGTTGTTTCCTTTTTATTTCCACAAGCTCCCAGTAGCAAGGTAGAAGCCAATACAGTTGCTACCATCAATTTGATATAGGTTTTCTTTTTCATTTTTCTACTCCTTTGTAATATTTTAGAAATATAAAGAAATCTTTTTGTAATGGAATTGTAACATTTAGATTTAAATATGTCAATAATTTATTTAAACTATTTTAAAAATCTCACATAATTTAAACACCTTTACTCCTCCTACTCTTCTATTCGTAATCTAATAGAAAAAACAGAGAAAAATTCCTATTTTGTTTAAAATTTTTTAAATCGCTCTTATTTAATCGCTTACATATTTAGCTGCAAAGGAATATAATAACAGTGAAATAGAATATAGGAAGTGCACTCTTATACTAAATAAGTATTTCAAGTATCTTCCTTGGTTGATTTTGGGAGCAATTGGTTCCTATAAATCCGCAACTCACTATGGCAAAACTTCGTTTGATATCTTCTATCTGACCACAGTCTTTATGATTTTCTATATAGCTTTGTTATTCCTACACGAAAAATATCTCAAGTATCGATACAAAGACTTTTTACTCACATGTTGAGCAATTCTAAGAAAGATAACTATCCCTAAAAACAGTCGCAACAGCAAAGCAAACTAATAAAGGCAAACAAAGAGGTCAGGAACTTTATCCCGACCTCGTTTTTTATTTCAATCGATAGGTTTTTCTTGGTTTCTTTTTAGGCACTCGTTTGAGTCCAACTTCTTCTACATATTCTCCGTATTTTACGAGAAAGTTATTGCTGACGATTGGACGACCGGGGTTGATGAGATTGACCAGTTCAGTCCCTTCATAGACAGTGAACTCCTCCTCCAGCAGATAAAGGAAGGTCGGATTCCAGTCGAGACGGCCTTGGAGCGGTCAATCAGGCTTTAA
>NZ_VMMW01000111.1:0-888 GCF_013277425.1 Streptococcus sp. 79 | reverse complement strand
ACTTTGAATTGGATCCTTTCTCAGGTCAAGTCTTTCTCTTTTGTGGTGGACGTAAAGACCGCTTTAAAGCTCTTTACTGGGATGGTCAAGGATTTTGGCTACTATATAAACGCTTTGAGAACGGTAAGTTGACTTGGCCAAGTACAGAAAAGGATGTCAAAGCTCTCACACCAGAACAAGTAGACTGGCTGATGAAGGGCTTTTCTATCACTCCAAAAATAAATTCATCAGAAAGTCGTGATTTCTATTGAAATGATGCCTTTCTTTTTAGTATAATAAAGTTAGAAAACAAGGAGGGGAAGACGATGAAAGACTTATTAAAACTCATTCAACAACAGAGTGCTACAATTGATAGTCTCACCAATGAACTTACCCTTCTGCGTGAACAAGTGGCTTATCTAACGCAAAAGCTCTATGGAAAATCCTCTGAGAAAAGTGTTTGTCCATCTGGACAAGTCAGCCTTTTTGAGGAGGAAGTTTCATCTGATGAAGATGGAGATGTTCCCAGTTGAAAGAGAAGAAATCACCTATAAACGTAAGAAAGCTAAAGGGAAACGTCAAGCTCTTCTTGCCCAATTCGATTCAGAAGAACTCCATCATCGCTTAGAGGATTGCATTTGCCCTGACTGTCAGGGAGAGCTAAAAGAGATTGGAGCAACCCTTCAAGGACAAGAATTGGTCTTTATTCCTGCGCAATTAAAACGAATAGATCATATCCAACACTCTTACAAATGCCAAGCATGCAGTGAGAAAAATCCGAGTGATAAAATTGTGAAAGCTCCTATCCCTAAAGCCCCTTTGGCGCATAGCCTTGGCTCAGCTTCTATTATCGCTCACACCATCCATCAGAAGTTTAATCTGAAGGTCCCCAATTATCGCCAAGAAGAA
>NZ_VMMW01000110.1:0-3310 GCF_013277425.1 Streptococcus sp. 79 | reverse complement strand
TGGTTCTTCTGGAGCTGCTTCCTGATCAGCTTTTTCTGCTTTTTCAAGCTCTTCAACTTTTGCTTTTGCTTTTTCAGCCTCAGCTTTAGCCTTCTCTAGTTCAGCTTCAGCAGCTGTTTGAGCTTGTTCAGCTTCAGCTTTTGAATTTTCAGCTGCTCTTGCTTCATTATTTTCTTTTTCAGCCTTAGCAGTCGCATCATCAGCTGTTTTCTTAGATTCTGCTGCTTTTTGCTCTAACTCCGCAATTCTAGCATCTGCTTCTTCTTGGGGTTGAACTGGAGTTTCTTCTTCCGTTTTAGCTGGTTCCTTAGCTTTTGCTTCCTTTACTTCTTCAAGGGTCTTATTGAAGTCATCAACACGAGAATTAATATCTTCTGCGTAAGATCCAACAAGGGCATCCGCCTGGTTAAATTCAGCTTCTGCTGCTGCACGAGCTTCTTCCGCTTCTTTGAGTTTTCTTTGTTGTTCCTCCAGAGCTTTAGCTTTTTGCTCAAGGTCGGCTTTGGCTTTGTTAGCTTGCTTGGTTAGAGAGTCAATTTCATCTCCCAATTGATCCGCCTTGTCTTGCAGTTTTTCTGACTCTGGACGTTTGGCATCCTCAGCTTTGGCTTTTTCAATTTGAGTTTTTATCTCTTCAGGAAGATTGCTCTCATTATAAAACTTATTGCTATTTTCAGAGTCAGGTTTATCATCCTCTGTTGGTAATTCATCAAAAACTTGACTAGCCTTGATAGCACCACTTTCAATTGCTTTTAGTAAATCTTCCTTACCGATTGCTGCTTTAGCTGCTTGAATAGCCGCTGCTTTGTCCTTAATCTTGTCGTTAGCATTAATTTCATCTTCTGCAGCCTTCTCAAATTGCGTCAAGGCTGCTTCAAGATCAGCTTTGGCTTGATCTTCGTCTTTCTGTTCTGGACTCTTCATTTCTTCTATCTTGTCAAGAGTCTCTTTGAGTGTGTTAGCACGAAAGTCAATTTCATCCTTATAAGATTTCAGAACTTCATAGTCCTCATCAAGCTCATCTTTGAGTTTATCATATTTTTCTGAACCCTCTGTTTCCTTTTCAAGTTCTTTAACTTTTTTCTCAAAGTCAGCTTTGAGTTTATTAGCTTGCTTGGTTAGAGAATCAATCTCATCTTCCAATTGATCCGCCTTATCTTGCAATTTTTCTGACTCTGGACGTTTCTTGTCTGCTTCTTCGGCTTGCATAACTTTTTGTTGTTTCTCCTGAGGAAGAGAGTCTCTTGATTTATAGACAACACTTTTATCATCCATAACAGGAGGTTTGTTTTCATCTTCCTCTGTTGGCAAGTCATTCAAAACCTCGGTAGCCTTGATAGCACCACTTTCAATCGCTTTTAGTAAATCTTCCTTACCGATTGCCGCCTTGACTGCTTGAATAGCTGCTGCTTTGTCCTTAATCTTGTCGTTAGCATTAATTTCATCTTCTGCAGCCTTCTCAAATTGCGTCAAGACAGCTTCAAGCTCATATTTCGCTTTCGCTTCTGGGTCTTTGTCTCTCGCTTCCTTTGCTTTTTTGAGAGTGTCATTGAAGTCGTCAACACGAGCATCAATATCTTCTTTATAAGACTCAGCCAGTGCTACAGCCTTTTCAAATTCAGCTTGTGCAGCTTCATGAGCTGCTTTCGCTTCTTCTAGTTTTTTCTCTTCTTCTACCAGAGTTGCAGCTTTTTTCTCAGCTTCGGCTTTGGCCTTATTAGCTTGCTTGGTTAGAGAGTCAATTTCATCCCCCAATTGATCCGCCTTATCTTGCAGTTTTTCGGATTGTGGACGTTTGGCATCAGCCTCCTCGGCTTTTTTGATCTTAGCTTTTATCTCTTCAGGAAGAGAAGAGTCTTTGCTAGTAATAACTGGATTTTCATCTTCCTTTGTTGGCAATTCCTTCACAACATCACTAGCCTTGATTTGACCATTTTCAATCGCTTTCAGTAAATCTTCTTTACCGATTCTCTCTTTTGCTTTTTTAATAGCTGCTTCCTTGTCAGTAATACTGTTATCTTCCCTAATTTTATCTTCTGCAGCCTTTTCAAGTTCTGTCAACGCCTTCATCACTGCTTCTTTAGCTTCAGCTTCTTCCTTTTTAGCAGCAGCTAGCTCAGCATCAGCAGCCTGTTTAGCTTTTTCAGCTTTGGCTTTTGCCTCATCTGCAACTTTAGCCTCATCTGCTTCAGATTTCGCTTTCTTAGCAGCTTCTTCAGCTTTGGCTTTCGCTTCCTCTACTTTTTTCTGTAGTTCAGCAACTTTAGCTTCAGCTTCTTTTCTAGCTTCTTCCGCTTTTTCAAAATCCTTTTTAGATTTTTCGGATGCTTTGCTAGTGTTAGTAGTATTTGATTCATCAGCTTTTACAGCCAATTGCTGAACGCTAGTAAGACTAGCCCCTAAAACTACCGCACTGGCTAGGCTAGCAAAAATCATCTTTTTCTTCCCCATTTAGGTCACCTCTTTATTATTATTTTTAATCACCTGAATCACCATCATTATACTCTTCTACAACATATATGTCAAGTATTTTCCCAATGTTTACCCAATATTTATCTAAAATTATGATTCGGACAACTCCCCCTAGTCTGGTCAAAGTGGAAATTGGTCTAAAACAGATTTTTATGGTGGAATTTAGTGTGAGACGTTTGAGTTAGAAATGAGCTCTACTATGACAAAACATAAATACCTGACCCTTTCAGACCCTCATGAATTCTCTAGGCTGGAGATTTTGGCTCTATAATATTTGTAGTAGGAAAATCCCCTATGGATATTATGGAGCCTATTTTGTTGTAGAAAAAAAGTCCCATAAGATCTATAATGAAAAGCAACCAAACCATCATTAGAAAGATTCATATGGAACAATTACATTTTATTACAAAACTACTCGATATCAAAGACCCTAATGCCCAAATTATGGATATCATTAATAGAAGGAAATCATTGCTAAACTGGATTATGAGGCTCCATCTTGCCCAATTCGATTCAGAAGAAGTTCATCATCGCTTAGAGGATTGCATTTGCCCTGACTGTCAGGAAGAGCTAAAAGAGATTGGAGCGAGCCTTCAAGGCCAAGAATTAGTCTTTATTCCTGCGCAATTAAAACGCATAAATCATATCCAACACTCTTACAAATGCCAAGCATGCAGTGAGAAAAATCCGAGTGATAAAATTGTGAAAGCTCCTATCCCTAAAGCCCCTTTGGCGCATAGCCTTGGCTCAGCTTCTATTATCGCTCACACCATCCATCAGAAGTTTAATCTGAAGGTCCCCAATTATCGCCAAGAAGAAATGGGTTTACCAATCACAC
>NZ_VMMW01000011.1:0-16941 GCF_013277425.1 Streptococcus sp. 79 | reverse complement strand
TATCTTCCTCATAATAAGAGTTATCATCTCCTTGGGAAACAATAGAAATGTCCAAATCTTTCTTTTTAATCTTGCCTTCTTCAAAGAGTTTTTGTTTTTCTGCTCGTATTTTTTCAAGTAAAACTTCGACTGATTCATCATTTGGGTCTTGTTCAACTAATTTTCCTTGCATAGCATATTGAAGAATAGATTTTTTTAGTTTATCTGGAAATTCTTTATCTAGCTGTTCGAGTCTATTATAACTTTTAGCGTACTCATCTACTCTTTCTAAAGCTGATTCGATTGCTTCTACTATTCGTTGTTGTTCGGATAGTGGAGGCAATAACATAGGAACTTCATATTTTAAAAATTTTATTGAAGCTAAATTTTTTATCGCTGAACCTATAGAATGCTCTTTTAGTGTATTAATCAAACTCGTAAACATCCATTTAAAATACTGTGAATCTATTATATCTGAGTTTAACGTAAGTTTTAATAATGCTTGATTTATAACTCCATTATAATAATTTGAAGGTATTTGAAAGATTTCTCCAATAGTACCTGCACAAGATATTAAAATATCTCCTGCTTTTATTGAAAAATTTTTTAAACGTATATAATCACTCTCTTTTAACCAATAGTCTCCATAATCTATAGTTTTTCTTATAGCATTACCTTGTTCATAAACCTTATATGTATGTTCTCCTTTCGGAACAAACATTGACTTTGTTATAGAACTACCAAAAGGACCTCTTTTTATTGAGCCGTCCTCTAATGCACAAATGTCTGGTAAATAAACTATGGCCCATCCTTTAGGTATATTATGTTTAAACTCTTTTATACTTCCATCAGCAAACTTCCCATAATGTTTCTTATGTGCTTCAAGTATATAAAAAGGCGTAAAAATACGCCTATAGATAATGGGGTTGAAATAGGTTTATTGTTGATGAGATTGTAGATAATTCAATTTTTTACTTCCAATCGAATACTTAAAACCTCCACCTTTTCTGCCTGTAATTGTTCATCATAAAATTCAATATCTTCAGGATTTTCCCCTTGGCAACCTCGGTAGAAATATTCTTCCGCTCGATCAGGATTCAAAAATCGACAAGCACAAACAAAACAGTCTCCATCATCATTTATTGAGATAATATAGTAGATTGAAATAAGATGTAAACAAATCGATTAGGAAAGTTAAATTAGTTTCTAGAAATTTTTAGCAGATGTAGTGTACTATTCTAGTCTCAATTTACTATGGCTTCAAATATATCTTTCGAAAAAATATTTACAGATGTGTAATTTTGAAGCTTGCAAAAGTTAGTAAACTTGTAGATTTCGATTTGAAGTAACTTGTTTTCTTGCCCGATATTGTTTTTGAAATTGAATTTTTCCATAGTGACTCCTTAATTTTCTTCTACACGTCTGATGATAAATCTAATTCGCAAAAGAGTCAAGAGGATTTTTCGAAAAATAAATAGCGACCGAAATCGCTATTTTAAGGGTTATAGGTATTTGATGGCTTAGACTGCTGTGTGACTGTTTGCCCTCAGGCAATCTTTCTTCTATATTAGTATTAGTAAAGGTCTAAATAATTATCAATTTCCCATTGTGAAACGAAGGTTGCATAACTTGCCCATTCGATTCGCTTGGCTTCAAGGAAACTAGTATAGATATGTTCTCCAAGAGCCGCTCTGACAACCTCATCTTCTGTCAAAGCTTTCAAAGCGTTGTGAAGAGTTGATGGAAGGTCTGTAATACCAGCTTCCTTACGCTCTTCTGCTGTCATGATGTAAATATTTTCTTCAATAGGAGCTGGTGCTTCGATTTTATTTTCAATACCATGCAAACCAACTTCCAATAGAACTGCCATAGCGATGTATGGGTTTGCCATCGGATCCACTGAACGCAACTCAAGACGAGTTCCCATACCGCGTGAAGCAGGTACGCGCACAAGTGGCGAACGGTTACGACCAGCCCAAGCAATGTAAACAGGCGCTTCATAACCTGGAACCAAACGTTTGTATGAGTTAACCGTTGGGTTCATGATGGCAGTATAGTTGTAGGCATGTTTGATCAAACCACCGAGGAAATGGTAGGCCGTTTCTGACAACTGCATTCCTTTTGGATCATTTGGATCAAAGAAGGAATTGTTTCCTTCTGCATCAAACAAGGACATATTACAGTGCATACCTGATCCGGCAATACCAAATTTTGGTTTGGCCATAAAGGTTGCGTAAAGCCCATGTTTGCGAGCAATGGTTTTAACAACAAGTTTAAAGATTTGAATCTTATCACAAGCACGGAGAACTTCATCGTACTTGAAGTCAATCTCATGTTGTCCAACCGCAACCTCGTGGTGACTGGCTTCTACTTCAAATCCCATTTTGGTCAAGACATTCACAATCTCACGACGTGTGTTGTCCGCAAGATCAGTAGGTGCCAAATCAAAGTAGCCACCCTTGTCATTCACCTCAAGTGTTGGGTCTCCATTTTCATCCAGTTTAAATAAGAAGAATTCTGGCTCTGGTCCAAGATTGAAGGATTTGAATCCTACTTCTTCCATGTGACGAAGAGCACGTTTCAAATTGCCACGAGGGTCACCTGCAAATGGTTCACCTTCTGTTGTATAGACATCACAGATCAAACCTGCAACACTTCCATTTTCATCTCCCCACGGGAAGACTGTCCATGTATCCAAATCAGGGTACAAGTACATATCCGACTCATTGATACGTACAAAACCTTCAATAGAAGATCCATCAAACATAGCCTTGTTTGACAAGACTTTATCTAACTGTTCATCTGTAGCAGGAATTTCGACGTTTTTCATGGTTCCCAAAATATCTGAGAACATGAGACGGATAAAGGTAACATTTTTTTCCTTGACTTCACGACGAATATCTGCAGCTGTGATTGGCATGAGTTTTCTCCTTAAATGTATGACTACTTGCGGTTGCCTAACCGCGACCAAAAGGTGACCGTACTGAAGCAAAGCGACCCTGTTGGAGGAGTTCATTGTGAAGTGCACGACGTACTTCAGTCTGACTAACCGCTTTCTTGGATTTCGCTTCACGTTCAGCATATTTTTTCTTAATGGCAGCGATATTATAACCTTCAGAGATATAATCTTTGATTTCAAGCAGACGATCCATGTCATTCAAGGAATACATGCGACGGTTCCCTTCGTTTCGATCAGGCTTAATCAACTCTTGATCTTCATAATAACGAATCTGACGCGCCGATAGATCGGTCAACTTCATAACACTGCCGATAGGAAAAACAGCCATATTTCGGCGAAATTCTTTTTCCTTCATTTACAATTTCCTTCTTTCTGTCTATTATAGTCTAAAAAAAGACAAACGTCAATTGATAATGTTATAAAATGTAACATTATTTTTCTTTTTTCTCTAAAAAGAGCCGAATACGATCAATATCGTAATTTACGAGAATTGCGACAAAAACTCCCATGAAAGTTTCTGATACACGCGCAAACACGTACAAAATCGTTTCCCCACTCGGGATCGATAGTGTAATAATTAACATAGCTGCTACACCACCAATAACCCCTGCTTTGTTATTCATGGCTACATTTGTCATAATAGTTAACATGGTGCAGATTGGAACAACAACTAAGGTTACCCAAAAGGCTTCGTGGAAAAAACTATTTATTAGGAAGAAAACCAAGGCATAGAGGCCACCGATACTATTTCCTAGAATACGCGAAGTCCCAAAATGGACACTCTTATCAAAACTCTCCCTCAGGCTAAAAACGGCTGTCAAAGCACCAATTTGAAGACCTTTCCAACCAAAAAAGCCAAAAATCAAGAGAACTAGAAAAACAGCAATACCTGTTTTAAAGGTTCGCATACCAAGTTTGAACTGGGATTTATCGAATTTATATTTTTTAAAATAACTCATAATCTCAACTTTCTATTTCCATTTTATCATAAATCGGTGATTTTTATGAGGAATAGTTGAGAGGAAGCGTTTTTATTTTGAGCAAAAGAAAAGAGGAACTTTCACCCCTCTCTTCTTTGATTTGTTTATAAAATCTTATTTTTCTGTCAAGGCTGCAAGTCCTGGAAGAACTTTACCTTCGAGAAGTTCCATTGATGCTCCACCACCGCGTCACAAATACCTACACTAACACAAAAAGGTGACATAGCCACCTTTTTGTTAACGTTTCAGTTTTCTTCCTTTTCTACAAAATCAGGATTTTGTAGAGACTAACGGGCTGAAATTATTTTTCTGTAAGTGCAGCCAAACCTGGCAATACTTTACCTTCAAGAAGTTCCATTGATGCTCCACCACCAGTAGAGATCCATGAGAACTTGTCTGCACGACCAAGGTTGATTGCTGCGGCAGCTGAGTCACCACCACCGATGATTGATTTAACACCTGGTTGTTTCACGATAGCGTCCATCACACCGATTGTACCAGCTTGGAAGTCTGGGTTTTCAAATACACCCATAGGTCCGTTCCATACAACTGTTTTGGCACCAGTCAAAGCTTCGTCAAATTTAGCGATAGATTTTGGACCGATGTCAAGACCAAGGAAGCCTTCAGAAACTGCTTCACCTTCAGTGTCACGCACTTCAGTGTAACCAGCAAATGCGTTTGCTTCTTTTGAGTCAACTGGCAAGATCAATTTACCGTTTGCTTTTTCAAGAAGAGCTTTCGCAACATCCAATTTGTCTTCTTCTACAAGTGAGTTCCCGATTTCGATACCTTGTGCTTTATAGAATGTATAAGTCATACCACCACCGATAAGGACTTTATCAGCTTTTTCAAGCAAGTTTTCGATAACACCAATCTTGTCTGAAACTTTTGAACCACCAAGGATTGCTACGAATGGACGTTCTGGAGTTTCAACTGCTTCTTGGATGTAGGCAATTTCGTTTTCAAGAAGGAATCCAGCAACTGCTTTTTCAACGTTTGCTGAGATACCAACGTTAGATGCGTGTGCACGGTGAGCTGTACCGAATGCATCGTTTACGAAGATACCATCTCCAAGTGATGCCCAGTATTTACCAAGTTCAGGATCGTTTTTAGATTCTTTCTTGCCGTCAACATCTTCGTAACGAGTGTTTTCAACCAAGAGAACTTGTCCATCTTCAAGAGCGTTGATCGCTGCTTCCAATTCAGCACCACGAGTTACACCTGGGAACACAACATCTTGACCCAATTTAGCTGCCAAGTCAGCTGCTACAGGAGCAAGTGATTTACCAGCTTTATCAGCTTCTTCTTTCACACGTCCAAGGTGAGAGAAAAGAATTGCACGTCCACCTTGTTCGATGATGTACTTAATAGTTGGAAGAGCTGCTGTGATACGGTTGTCGTTAGTGATTACGCCATCTTTCAATGGTACGTTGAAGTCAACACGAACGAGGACTTTTTTACCTTTCAAGTCAACGTCTTTAACAGTAAGTTTTGCCATGTTACAAAAACCCCTTTATTTATTTTATTCGAAACTATTATATCACACTTTGGAAATATAAGGAAAGATTTCACAAGATTTTTCGATATTTAATCTTCATCTTCTTTTTTCTGTTTCAATGTCAATGCTAAACTAGCAAGACCAAGGCTTGCCAATCCTGCTATTAGGGCTTCATTGGCATCAGCAGTTCCTGTATTTGGCAATTGTTTGCCTGCTTCTTCTGATTTAACTGCTGTATTTTGGGCTGGTTTTTCTTGTGTAGGCGCTACTGCTGGTTCTGTTTTTACTTTTGTTCCAATTTCAACAATTTCTGGAATCGCCTCTTGGATGACTTCTGTTGAACGAAGACGACGCTGACCGTTTTCATCAACTTCAAAGACATGTCTCAACAGACCATCTCGTCCCTGTATGATGACTCGTTGTTCCCCAACTAGTATATCAGCATTTTCATGCTCTTGACGGTCAAAGGCAACCTTTTCCTCTTGAACTTCCAATTTAGGAGCCTTTTGTTGATCAGAAGCCGGTTGATTAGTAGTTTTTGGAAGGACTATGTTTTGTTGTTCTGGTTTAGTTGAGATAGTAACAAGGTCATTTGCACCATTAGATTCTACTCGTGGTTTCTCAGCAGATTCATAAACAAAGGCATAATGAGTAAAGTGTGGTGCTGTAAAGATAACATGACTATCCGTTTGTTCAAAAGCCAATTCCACTGCCTCTTTGCCTCCAGGTAAGAAGAATACTCTCTTCACTTTCTTATCTTTTTCAATTGGAATTTTCACAATAGAAGCGTAAGAAAGATCAACGTCTTGACCTTTTTCATCTAGACCTTCTATTTCAAAGACATGAGCATCTTCTCCAGCAAAGTATTTCTTCTCTTCAGCACTTGCTTGAACACGCTCTACTTTCAAGCCCTTGATGACAGTCTTCTCTTTATTTGAGAAGTGCACTTCAACACCTGTTTTACTATCAGAAAAGACTGCTAGCTTGTCTTCTTTCAATAAGGCAACCAGATCTTTCAAACTCTGTTTCGCTGTTGCAAGCTCTTCTGGGCTCAAATCTACTTTTTCAACCAAGGCCTTGTTTTTCTCAAGAAGAGGAGCTAGGGCAGAACCTGAAGGATGGTTTGGTTTGGCAGCCAAGAGTTCTTGAGCCTCACCTGTTAAGCGATCAAGTTCTGTCTTTTCTTCCGTAAATTTCTCTTGACCATTCAGAGCTTTATGAGCTTCTGTCAATTTATTAAGACGGTCATTAACCTGATCTTGGGTACTAGTTTCATGGTCTTTCAACACTTGTTCAGCCGCTTCAATTGCTTTCAAGAAGGCTTCTTTTACTTCTGGTGAAGCAAAGTTATAGACCACCTTGTTCTTAGCCACTTCAACTTCTGCTAATTTTTGTTTAAGGTACTCATCGTTCAATGCTGCTTTTGGAGATACCAAAACATCAAAGTTGACTTTATGACCTTGGTAACGAAGCGTCAAGGTTTGACGACCAGTCTTTTGAGCATCGTAACCAGAAATTTCAACTCCCTCATCAGTAAAGGAATGTTCTTCCATGGTGTCATTGCTATAAGCCACTGCAAAGCGTCCTTCAGACAAGTCTAAGCTATCACCAACTAGGTAATCTTTTTTCGGTTCCTGACTTACTTCAATTCTCAAAATAGTTTTCGGACTTGCTTCATCTTGACTAGTAACAGTCACTGACAAATTCGCATTTACTGGTTGTCCCAAGTATTGGAGAGTAAGATTTTGTTCTCCCTTATGATGCGTGTCAAATCCTGATACTGATACACCTGCGTGAGTTAGGCGAATGAGTTCGTCCTCAGCTCCCCCTTCATACTGAACTCGAAGAACACCACCTCTAAGGTCCAAATCCTCCCCTTCGGCGTAGCTTGTTTTCTTAGGCCCTGTCTCTAGGCTGACTGACTTGATTTTTCTGTCATCTTTTGGAACGGAAACTGCTAGGACATTACTAATTTCCTTGCCTGGAAACTGGGTACGATAGTACAGAAGACCAGATTGATTTGTCAAATCCAATGGTGCACTTGCTAGGTCTCCTCCAACTTCGCTCTTCAAGGTTGCAAGCGGAGTTTGAGAATTTGGATTGTCATAAACGGTAATGGTTGCTCCAGCTGGTACATCCGCAAAACCAACCTGTACCTTGTTATTGCCTAGAGAACGGGCTGCAGCCTTGGCCATCGGAATATTGACACTCTCAGTATCAAGCTTTTCATACATTTTCCAGTTATAGATACGAATAGCCTTCCATGGAGTTCCATTGTCAGAAGTGACAACATTTAAGCGCCAATCTTGAGCTGTGATAGGTTTATCAAGGGTAATATCTGTAACATGAGCTTTATTGCCACGGACTTCCTTAGCCAACTTCCATTGACCATCCGCATCTTTATAATAGAGGTCAAAGTCTTTGGTGTTCATCAAACCATCGTTGACAGATTCTCCACCAGCTCCAGCATGATCCATGACCCATCTCACAACACGGCGTGGTTGTGTCAAACGAATATCAACGCTACCACTTAATTGAGAAGAAGACCATTTGTCAGATAGACTGGTGATGGTCCCATTCAACATACCTTCGATACCTTCTCCACCTTCTGTATCTGGGAAGGTACTTCCGATAACAGTAGCCCCTGGAACGATGTTTTCTGCTAGAGGTCTTGGAAGACTTGTGTCTTGGACAGTCATCCCCCACTCAAAGTTTGTAGTTGCTGCTTCAGAACGAAGGCCATTCTTACCAACTGCAACAACCTTCAACTCCTGACTAGTACCAGTCGCACTAGCTGAGCGGCTAACTTTTGGTAGGTAGATCGTAGTTGCAGATGAACCTGTCAATAGGCGCCAAGCATCGCCATCCTTTTCATAGACTTCATAGAAATCAGCATCTTTATGACCAGTAAATTGTACAACTGCTTCCGCTTCTTGGGCATTTTTAAGGACTTGTTTGGCTACAGCTACTGTGGTTGGTGCCTGAGGAGCATCTTGATTATTGCTGATGGTCAATTGCCCCAGGTTAAATTGATAACCTTTTAAGTCTTTGTCATTTTCAAAATAGAGTTTAATACCGTAAATTGTTTTACCTGCCAAGGCGCTCAAATCAAAATCATCGGTAGTCCAGTTATCTGAAACTGTCAATTCTTTACGGGCAGCTTCATCACCGTAGGTATAATCTTTCTTGGTTGCAAATTCTACATAAACCTTGGTCCCTTTGCCTCCTTTGTGGGCAACATGCAATTTTGTTGTATCTGTCACCTTCAAGCGAGTAGAGTACAAATTCACATCTTGCTTGGTCGCACCTGAAAGATCCCCTGCAAATTTAAGAGAAGTTCCACCATTATAAGCATCTTCAAAATCATAGCTTGCTTTCAACTTATCACCAGTTGATTTTTGCCACCAGCGCCATGTTGGAAGAACACCTGAAACTGAACGGTAATTCCACTCAGAATCCTTAGAAACCTTACCATCTACGAACCATTTTCTACCATGACCGGTATTAAAAGAAGTAGTAAAAGTATTACCTACTGCTGGCGTGCGGTCCGCAACTAGATTAGCAATACCATACCAATCTTTGTCACCTGGTTTTTGGCCAGTAGGATCACCTTGGTAACCTGTAAAGAATATATCTTCGTTCTTATGATAGTCTTCGCCTGTCTTGCCAAGACTTGTAATAGTATCTGGCGCAAAGAGACCAAGTGACAAGCGAAGTTTGCCATTTTCATCTAAAAGGGCATCCCATTTCACTTTAGTCTTATAAGAACCACCCTGTTGCAATTCCAATCCTGCAAAGACATCGTACTGGCTACGCTCTAGCCATTTGGCCATAGCTACAGAGTAATCATTCTTCTCTTTGGTCCAGTTAAAGTTAGCAAAGAAGTTGTCTGCTGGAACCTTATCTCCTTCAGGTTGCATGAATTGGTAGTTGTATTCTCCCAAACCATCTTGGTGGTAACGTCCATAGTTATAAGTCATGGCATCGTACCAAGAATACTTGATTGGATGGTTTACCTTAGCAGCATACTCCTTGGTATAGAGCATAAACTGGCGCATCTTTTCTCCAAGAGGTTCAACCAAATCCCCAGTTGTTTCTTGGTTAATGAAATAGCCATCATAGCCATAATACTTGGCCATATCTACCAATTTACGGGCAATTGGAAAGCTACCATCTGCGTCTTGCTTCAAAGCTTCAGCAAATTTTTCTTGATCAGCAATACTATTTGACCAGTTGAAGAAGAGTGTACCATATACAGGAACCCCGTTACGGTGACCTGCATCAATAACGTCAGGCGTTGGTACAAGACCTTCCCAGAAGACCATTGAATCTAGATATTGCCAATAGTCAAAAGCATAGGCCTTGAACTCTTCTCCACCAACAGAAGCGTGGTCTTTTGCTTTAGAATTGGTGTTAGATAGGGCTTGTACTTTTGCTTCCTTACTAGCTTTTTCATTGACCAAATGACCTGTCCGACGTGAAGCGAGGGCAACAGATCCGCGGTTAATAGCGTCATCTTCACGAGCTCCTGGTTCCCATTTCAACAATTCATCCCAAGAATTAAATTTGATTTCCTTTGGTTTTAATGTTTTTTCCGTATTTTTAGGGACATCTGGCTGGACTTCTTTTTCAGTCTTATTAGCTTCTGCTGCTGGCTTAGACTCATCCCCTTGGCTAGTTGCTTCGGGCTTTGCTTCTATTTCCTTTTCAGACTTAGGTTTTGCTTCTGCAGATGGTGTTTCTGCAGCCACCTCACTTGCTTTTTCCTCTGGTTTAGCTACGCTAGCTACTTCTGCGGTTTCAGTAGTTGCAGCTTCATTGCTTGCTGGCGAAGCAGTTTCAGATGCTGTCGCTACTCCTTCTGCCTTTTCTGGCTTATTTTCTCTAGCATGTTCTCCTTCATGCTGCTTGTCAGCTTCATTAGTTGGATGCTCACTCTCTCCTGAAACAAGCTCTGTATTGGTTCCGCTATTTTCAGGAACTGCAGTTTCTTCTGCCAAGGCTGGACTAGCAAATAAAACAGCCCCAATCATCAGTGAGCAAGCCCCTACTGATAACTTACGAATACTGTAACGACAACGTCTTTCAAAAAATGGATTCTTCATTTTCTCCTCCTAAAAGATTGATTTTGTTACGCAAAAGAAAGCACTTAACTTTCTTTGTAAAATTTTTATCCCAATCACAGGGATCAAGATAATCACATTTTTATCCTAAAGCATTTTTTGACAAAAAACAATAGCTGTTTTCACAAATCTAAAATAAGGTTAAAAACTCTTAAAAATAATACACTTATCAAGTATAATTTTCTTTTACAAACTTGACCTTAACACTTGTTAGATTTACTTTTATCCTTTAAAATAGAATAGGAGATATTCCGCGATTATTTTTCGGAGGAAAAAGAAATGTCCATTAATTGGCAGGAAATTTTATTTCACTTTTTAGGTGGTCTGGGGCTATTCTTATATAGTATCAAGACCATGGGAGACGGTTTACAACAAGCTGCTGGAGATCGCCTTCGTTTTTACATTGACAAATATACTAGTAATCCTTTCTTTTGAGTTCTGGTTGGTATTGGGATGACTGCTCTAATTCAGTCTAGTTCTGGTGTAACAGTTATCACAGTCGGCCTGGTCAGTGCCGGTCTCCTAACCTTACGTCAGGCTATCGGAATTGTCATGGGGGCTAATATCGGGACAACAGTCACATCCTTTCTTATTGGGTTTAAACTAGGTGACTATGCCCTACCTATGCTCTTTATCGATGCTGTCTGTCTCTTTTTTACGAAAAATCGGACAGTCAATAATATCGGACGCATCCTCTTTGGTGTCGGTGGTATCTTTTTTGCCCTCAATCTTATGAGCGGTGCAATGGCTCCACTCAAGGATTTACAGGTCTTTAAGGACTATATGATTGAGCTAAGTAAGAATCCTGTTTTGGGTGTCTTTGTCGGTACCGGCTTGACCTTACTGATTCAAGCTTCCTCGGCTACCATCGGGATTTTACAAAACCTCTACGCCAGCAATCTCATTGACCTGCAAGGAGCTTTGCCAGTTCTATTTGGTGACAATATCGGGACAACCATTACAGCCATCATTGCCTCTTTAGGTGCTAATATTGCAGCTAAACGGGTAGCAGGAGCTCATGTTGCCTTCAACGTTATCGGAACAGTCGTCTGCGTTATTTTTCTAGTTCCTTTTACAGCCCTGATTCATTGGTTTGAAGCTACGCTAAATCTAGCACCAGAAATGACCATCGCCTTTGCTCACGGAACCTTTAATATTACCAATACCATTGTCCAATTTCCATTTATCGGAGCTCTGGCTTACTTTGTAACCAAGATTATTCCTGGAGAGGACGAGGTTGTCAAATATGAACCCTTATATCTTGATGAGCATTTCATCAAACAAGCCCCATCTATCGCTCTCGGAAATGCTAAGAAAGAGCTCTTGCATTTAGGAAACTACGCTGCCAAAGCCTTTGACCTTTCCTATAAGTATATCATTGACTTGGATGAAAAAGTTGCTGAAAAAGGGCATAAAACCGAAGAAGCCATTAACACCATCGATGAGCAATTAACACGTTATCTCATTGCCCTTTCAAGCGAAGCTCTCAGTCAAAAAGAAAGCGAAGTGCTCACCAATATCCTTGATTCCTCCCGTGATTTGGAACGGATTGGAGACCACGCGGAGGCTCTACTCAATCTGACTGACTATCTTCAACGTAAAAATGTTGAATTTTCTGATGCCGCCTTGAAAGAATTAGAGGAAGTTTATCGTCAAACTAGTGACTTTATCAAAGATGCTCTGGATAGTGTGGAAAACAATGATATTGAAAAAGCACGCAGTCTTGTAGAACGTCATGAAGCAATCAATAAGATAGAACGTGTTCTCAGAAAAACCCACATCAAACGCCTCAACAAGGGCGAATGTTCAACACAAGCTGGGGTCAACTTTATAGACATCATCTCACACTACACTCGTGTATCAGACCACGCTATGAACCTTGCTGAAAAGGTTTTTGCAGAACAAATCTAAGAACCAAGAAGCTATCCATCATAATTGGATGGCTTTTTGCTTTTTCCTAAGCAAGACTAGGCTGAATGAAACTGAAAGAGTATTCTGCAGATATATAGTATATTGAAACTAGAATAGTACACCTCTATTTCTAAAACATTGTTAGAAATCGATTTGACTGTCCTGAACGATTTATCCTGTTATTATTTCATTTTATTATAGTGGATTAAATTAAAAAAGTATAGTATATTGAATCTATAACAGTACATCTTGACTGCTAAAATATTTCTATAAATTAATTTGACTTTCCTGATAGAGTTGTTCACATCTTATTTCAATTCACTATACAATCCAGTTCCTAAAACTTTGCTAGAAATTGATTTGGCTTTCCGAATTAATTTGTTCAAATTTTATTTCATTTCAATATACTGAAAAATCCATTCACTAGCACAGGGCAAGAGGGAGTCGCTATTGATTTCAACGGTAGCAGGTACATACAGAGGACTCCTACCTCAGATATACTGCAATATCATCGTATGCAAAAAACCTCTGAGATTTTTCTCAAAGGTTCTGATTTTGCTAATTGCTGTTCTCAACCGCTGCAGTAACAAAGGCAGTGTAGAGTTCTTCTGGTCGGTTTGGACGGCTTGACAGTTCAGGGTGATACTGACAAGCTACAAAGAATTTATTTTCAGGAATTTCCACGATTTCTACCAAACGATTGTCTGGAGAAACTCCTGAAAAGACAAAACCTGCTGCCTCAAACTGCTCACGGAAGGCATTATTAAACTCATAACGGTGACGGTGACGGCGTTGCACCACTTCTTGATTATGATAAGCAGCTGCTGCCTTAGAGCCACGTTTCAACTTAGACGGATAAAGCCCCAAGCGAAGGGTTCCCCCCATATCCTCAACATCAATCTGATCACGCATGATATCAATGATAGGGTATTTTGTTTCTGGTGCAAGCTCTGCAGAATTGGCACCTTCGAGTCCTAAAACGTGACGAGCAAATTCGATACATGTCAACTGCATTCCCAAGCAGACTCCCAACATTGGAACATCATTTTCACGCGCATAGCGGATGGCTTGGATTTTCCCTTCTGTACCACGTTGACCAAAACCACCTGGTACGATGATCCCGTCCGCATCAGACAAGAGTTCTGCTACATTCTCTGCTGTCACATCATTGGCATTGACCCAATTGATTTTAACTTCTACATCATTGACATAGCCAGAGTGTTTCAAGGCTTCGACCACTGAGATATAGGCATCTTGCAACTCCACATACTTACCAACAAGGGAAATCTTAACTTGTTTCTTGAGGTTCATGACCTTGTCCACCATGGCTGACCATTCTGTCATATCCGCTGCTGGTGCGTCTAATTTCAAATGGTCACAGACAATTTGGTCCATACCTTGTGCCTGCAAGTTCAGTGGAATTTGGTAAAGATGTTCGACATCCAACGATTCGATAACGGCTTCTGGTGCCACATCACAGAACTGGGCCAGTTTATTTTTAATTCCTTGACCAGCTGGCTCTTCTGTACGAATCACCAACATATTTGGTTGGATTCCCAATCCACGCAATTCTTTTACAGAGTGCTGAGTTGGTTTGGTCTTCATTTCACCAGCGGCCTTGAGGTAAGGAAGCAAGGTTGTATGGATGTACATAACATTATCCGCACCCACATCCGCCTTCATCTGACGAAGGGCCTCTAGGAATGGCAAGGACTCGATATCTCCAACAGTTCCACCAACCTCTGTGATAATGACATCAGAGTCGGTCGTTAGAGCGGCACGCTTGATTTTTTCTTTTAAAGCATCTGTGATATGAGGAATAACCTGAACAGTTGCCCCAAGGTATTCTCCACGACGTTCCTTACGAAGAACTTCACTGTAAATTTTACCAGTTGTCACGTTGGAATATTTGTTGAGATTGATATCGATGAAACGTTCATAGTGACCCAAGTCCAAATCTGTCTCAGCTCCGTCATCTGTCACAAAAACTTCCCCGTGCTGGTAAGGACTCATAGTTCCTGGATCAATATTGATATAAGGGTCAAATTTTTGAATGGTTACTTTAAGACCACGATTTTTCAAGAGACGGCCCAGACTCGCTGCCACAATCCCTTTCCCAATAGACGATACCACACCACCAGTTACAAAAATATATTTCGTAGACATAGATTCCTCTTTCTAAAGTGCTCAAGGTCTTGCTAACTACGTGGGGACATAGAAAACAAGACCCTACTAATAAGAATAATCTGGGACGACTGCACCAGATTCACAACTAATACTCTTCGAAAATCTCTTCAAACCGCGTCAACGTCGCCTTGCCGTAGATATGTGTTCCTGACTTTGTCAGTCTTATCTACAACCTCAAAACAGTGTTTTGAGCAGCCTACGGCTAGTTTCCTAGTTTGCTCTTTGATTTTCATTGAGTATAAAATACAAGAAGATAACTTCTTGTAAAAACAAAAATAGCTCCCTAAGAACTAGGGAGCTCCGACCTCTAAAAGAGGTGCCCGAACAATATGATACCTAAAAATAGGATAATTGTCAATAGCTAACTTTTATTCCTCGATGATTTCAGCATCATCATCTGAAAACTCGTCGTCTTCGTTGAGATCCACATCTTCTCCCAAGTCATCTGGAGCGATTTCGTTGATTTCTGCATCATAAGCTTCCACTTCATTTTTTTCATCATCTGGATTTTCATCATCGTATGAAAGAGCTGGATCTGCTTCGTATGCATCTTCGTCTTCTGGATCATCTGCATTGTAGTCAATGGCATCTGAATCACCATCCATAAAGGCATTGACACGTTTTTTCTTAGCTTTTGGTGCTACTTCATCGTCGTCATTTTCTTCAAGAGCGATGATTTCTTCGTCGATTTCGTCCACACCATACCATGAACGAAGACCCCATTTGTTGTCCCCAAGTGAGATGAAGCTACCGTCAAAGTTCAACTCTGTGTAGAACAAAGGCAAAGCTTCGCGGATATCGCTGTTTGATGTTCCAAGGTAGTTTTGAATTTCATTTACAAGATCGCTAAAATGCATCTCATGATCGCGACCACGAAGTTCCAAGATAGCACGCGCTACCTCAATCATAGATAGTTCACTTTTTTCTTGCCCAGCAAATACTTCTAATTCCAAAGCGTTTCTCCTCATTTATACTACTATCGCCAGAGCAAACAGACTCTGACCTCATTTTATCATTTACTCTTTATTTTACGATAATTTTGCGGAATAGTCAAAGGTTAAGGGGGAGAAAGTGGCAGGATTAGACTAATTCCAATATAAAACTCCTTCCTTTTTCTGTTGCTCCATTTTCCACAAATCCAAGCGACTTGAAACACCTCCTAGAAGCATGATTGTAGGTGTAGATTTCCTTAACTCTCAATTCTTTCCATCCTTTTACTCAAGCAAATTCAATCAAAGCACTTAGAATCTTTTTTCCAAGTCCTCGATGTTGGTAAGCGGAATTCCCAATCACAATGGGGAGATTATCCTGAGATAGTGTAATATCCCCAATTGGAAACCATTCTCCCTTCTCCTTGACTTCAATCCAAAAAGGCTCACCATGCCGATCCAAATAGAAATACATGGCTTCCAAGGTCGCTTGACTGTAAGGAAGCTTCACCCCATCTACGAGGTAAACCAAGTTCACATCCTGATACCAAGCAAAAGCTTCCTCACAATGATTGACCTTATAATAAGGAACAAGACACAATGCACTACCTTTTCAACAAAAGAGTTGCTGCTTGATTAAAACCATCACACCAGTTATACCATTTTGCTTCATACCCATCTTGAGCTAGGATACGATCTTCTAAATCAAAAACAGAGTAAATAGACTTCCTGCAAAACTAGAATCCTAGTTCATGATTGATAATACCAACAATCAAATTCATTCGTAATCCGAAGCGTTTACGATGATTTCGATAGGTTGTTGAAAATATTTTAAACGTTTTCATAGTGAGATGAAATAAGAACAGGACAAATCAATCAAGACAGTCAAATCGATTTCTAACAATGTTTTAGAAGTAGAGGTGTACTATTCTAGTTTCAATCTACTATACTCTGTCAAAAATATTCTCAACCTTGATTCTCTCCTTAGATAGCGCATGGTTACAGGCTTTATCTTCAGCTGTTAGCAGCTTGAGTTTGCTGGATTTCCTCGGAGTTTGCGCTTGAGGATATAGCTTCATGAGCCCTTGATAAGCACTGTCAGCCAAGATTTTACCAGCTTGTCCGATATTTCTGCGACTCATTTTGAACAACTTCATATCATGACAATAGTTCACAGCGAGCTCCAAAGAAACAATTCTCCCTTGACTTGTGACAATCGCTTAAGCCTTCATAGCGTGGCATTTCTTTTTACCAGAATCATTCTCTAATTGTTTTTTTAGAACGATTGATTTTTACTTCCGTCGCATCAATCATTACCGTGTCCTCAGAACTGAGAGGAGTTCTTGAAATCGTAACACCACTTTGAACAAGAGTT
>NZ_VMMW01000109.1:0-10342 GCF_013277425.1 Streptococcus sp. 79 | reverse complement strand
TTTTCTTGTATTGTGCTAGCCAATTAAGAAGTATCGTACGACTTGGGAGGCCGTATTCAAGAGAAACTCTATCTTTAGTCCAGCCTTCACGTAAGACTTTATCAATCATTTCTTGTTTTAAATCAGGAGAATAGTAACGATTTTTTCCTTTTTTGACGAACTCTATTCCGTAACGATCAATCAATTTAATCATATACCTAATATTAGAATTGTTTATCCCAAATTTATTTGAAAGCTTCTCTAAGCTATATCCTTGTTTTCTAAGTTCATAGATCTGAACTTTATCATCATAAGTTAATTTCATAATAAAAATACCCCAAAAGTTAGATTTTGTCTGTCTAACTTTTGGGGTGCAGTTCACCTAATATTATGCGTTTTTTCCTATTTTAAAGACTTTTATCCACCTATTATACAAAGTTAAATATCCATCACAGTTTACCATTAGCCTTCATTACTTAACCCATTCGCCATTATAGTTTAAGTAGTAACCACCTACTGTGGTATTAACAGCTAAAGCACCTGAACCATAGGCATAGTACCATTTACCATTGACTTGGAACCAGCCTGTCTTCATATCTCCATTACTTGCATTTAGGTAGTACCAAGTTGAACCATCTTTCACCCAACCAGTAGACATTGCACCTGATGAACGAAGGTAGTACCAACTGTTACCAACATAAGCCCAACCTGTCTTCATATCACCATTTTGAGCATCTAGATAATACCAAGTTGAACCATCTTTCACCCAACCAGTTGCCATAGCACCTGATGAACGGAGATAGTACCAGTTATTACCTAGATATTGCCATCCTGTTTGCATTGCAGCAGTTGTTGGATCAAGGTAGTACCAAGCTGAACCATCATTTATCCAACCTGCACGTCTTTCACCACCAATATAGTTTTCTCCATTAATTTCTGTTTTAGCTAGATAATACCAGTTAGACTGATCATAAAGCCAACCTGTCTCTAAAGAATGATTCTGATTAAAGTAATAGTTCGTGTAATAACGCTTCTCTTCTTTATCTTCTGAATCTTCTGAATCTTCACGTTTTTCCCCGTACTCTTTTCCAACACTGTCTTTTGTTTTAATCTCTAATGCTTTCCAGCCAACAAATTCTTGTAGTACCCCATCTTGTCCAAAATAGTACCACTTGTGTTGAAGGCCGATTTCATTAACTGGTTGGTTATCTAATAAATCATCACGATAACCTGTTCCAGGAATTTCTAAGTATTGCCATCCAACTACCATTTCTCCTTTATCACCAAAATAGTAAGTTTTTCCGTCTATTTTATGCCAATAGATTGCTTTATGAGCATCTTTTACATAATATTTTCTATTATCCTTATCAACAAATTGGCCACCTGTGGTATCCGCAAAAACAGTATTTGTAGCTAGCAAACCAAAGAAAAATGCTGTCAGTCCAACTTGCATAGTTTTTTTCAAAAGTTTCATTTATATGTCCTCCAATATTAAATCCACTCACCAGATGAAGCAAAATTATAAACTTTACCATCGATAGTTTGGCTACCTGTTACCATAGCTCCACTTGAGTTAAGATAATACCAGTTTCCTCCTACTTTTATCCAACCTGTTTTCATGTCTCCATTAGTAGGATCTAGATAGTACCATGTTGAACCATCTTTATACCAACCAGTCTTCATATCACCATTTTTATTATCTAAGTAATACCATCTGCCTCGTACATTTTTCCAACCTGTTGCCATTGAACCAGAGGTTCCCAAATAATACCATTTTCCATTTACTTTTTGCCAATCTGTAAGCATCTTACCAGAAGCATCTAGATAGTACCAAGTATCATCTATTTTCTGCCAACCCGTTTGTTTATCATGTTGTTTATAATAGTACCAACTGCCACTTAATTTTTTCCATCCTTCAAGAGAATATCCTTTAAGTACTGAATAAATAAATGATAAATTCTGTTCATTTAATTTTACTGCGCTATTAACTTGGTTAGCTTCATCTCCCAAAGTATGTACTCCGACTACACGGTGACTAGCATCATAAACAGCAGATCCACTTGATCCCCCCAAAGTATCAACTTGATAATTCAAAAAAGTACCATCATCACTTAAAACTTGTTTTTTATCTGTATACATTTGATGAATTCCAAAATCATATGATGGATATCCTGTAATCGTCACTGGTGTTCCAGCCAAATTTTTCTGACTATTTGGAAGCCCCAGTGTTCCCAATTTTGCGCCAACAGGCTCTTCTAGAATTAATAGAGCCAAGTCATATTTCGATGCATCTCTAGAATTTAAAGTTCTAAATTCTTTCAAATAACGAACTTCCTTAACCTTGATCTTTCCAAATGGTTCCTGATCTGGACTAGCTGCTGGAAGTACATAAATAGCATCCGCTTCTTTTCCATATTTATGACTGTAGAAGTTATGAGCTGCTGTAATTAAAACATTATCTTTAATAAAATTCGCGCTTCCTCTTCCTTCTATATTCGTTCCATTGGCTACACCATTGTACTCAGACAAAACCATAGCTGAAGTTGAATACGGATATTGTAGAGTATTATCAATTTTAACCAAATCATCATTACCGATAATTACTTCTGATTGATTTTGGTAATATGAACCATATGTTGGCGAAATCTCAGGAAGTGAAAAATTATTAGTTTCTGGACTTTCCTGT
This sequence comes from Streptococcus sp. 79, assembly GCF_013277425.1. Classification (NCBI taxonomy): domain Bacteria; kingdom Bacillati; phylum Bacillota; class Bacilli; order Lactobacillales; family Streptococcaceae; genus Streptococcus; species Streptococcus sp. 79. Next base: position 7,677 of record NZ_VMMW01000109.1, on the reverse strand, counting down.
AATGTTTCACTCACCTCATATTCTTCACCTGTACTAGAAATAACAGTCAAAGCAGATACTGTCGACAACTGGCTAGCCAATAAAGTACTCGCAATAATTGAAATACCCAATTTTTTATAAAACGTTTTCTTCATTATTTTTATCCTCCTAATGTGATTATAGCATACTATTCTAAATTTCTCAATCTACTATAGAATCAAGAAATCTACCACCTTCTGTAAATACCCTCCATTATCACATAAACAGGTAAACTTTTCAATTAATGACTGCGCTTTTCAATCACGATAGAGGTACTTGCTTGCTTCTTTGATACTAAGTTCAGCCATTCTTTCCTTGTTTTTCTCAATAAAGCATGTTACCCAAGTTGGATTCGTTTTGGAGTAGTCTCGCAGAGTCCAGCCAATGGCTTTATTGGTAAAAAATTCTGTTTGGTTCAAGTTATGAAGGAGAATCTTTTCCATTAATTGAGTATTGGTCTTCTCTTTTCTTAATAACTGGTGGTCAATAGCGACGCGTCTCAACCAGATATTGTCTGACAGGCTCCATTGGAGGATTATTTTTTCCAGTTCCTGCTTCTCATACACCAAACTCCCTACTACTCGATCTAGGATATCCACCGTATCCCACCAAGACTTGGTAACAACCAACTGCTCTAGCTTAGGCAAATCGCTGTCCTTTAAATAAGACTGCATTGCTTTCAAATAGTTAGCAGCCACATACTGGTATTCTCTAGATTCTTTTTCCCAGCAAGTATCTGCAAAATCCCAATCGATAATCTTTGTTTTTTCGCTTCTGGAAAATATTTTTATAGAGTTTATTTCTTTCAGGCACCGCAATACCTAGAAAAGAAAATTGATGGCGCATATGGGCTTCCATGGGTCTTGCTTTTTAGAGTCTTTTGCTGCTTCTAGCTCCTCAAGTAAATCTGCTAAACTCATCTAAAACTCTTCATGCCCCACCAAATGGTGCTGAAAGGCATAGACAGCCGCCTGGGTGCGATCGCTGACTTCAAGTTTGGCAAGGATATTGGACACATGGGTCTTGACCGTCTTGAGAGAGATAAAAAGTTCATCAGCGATACGCTGATTTTCGTAGCCCTTGGCGATGAGTTGGAGAACATCTCGCTCACGCGCAGTCAGGTCCTCATGTAGTTCTATGTGATTGCGGTGGTATTCGACTTTTTTGCTGACCTCTTGCTCAATGGCCAACTCCCCAGCAGCCACCTTACGGACAGCATGGAGCAGTTCGTCGGCACTAGAAGTCTTGAGCATATAGCCACGAGCACCTGCATCTAAGACAGGCATGATTTTTTCATTGTCCAAGTAAGAAGTCACAATTAAAATCTTGGCTTCAGGCCATTCTTTAAGGATGGCCAAGGTCGCGTCAATTCCATTCATCTCAGGCATGACAATATCCATGACAATGACATTCGGACGCAATTTCAAGGCCAAGTCAATACCTTGAGACCCGTTTGCCGCCTCGCCCACAACTTCTACATCATCTTGGAGATCAAAGTAGCTTTTCAAGCCCAATCGGACCATTTCATGGTCATCTACTAGTAAAATTTTCATCTTTACTCCTTTATCATTCCTTATCTAACAGGGGAATACGGATATCAACTGCCAGTCCTTGCTTGGGAGCTGTCAAGAGTTGAACTGTTCCAGCCATATCTTCAACCCTCTCTTTGATATTTCGCAGTCCATAACTCAAGTCGTCTAAGTTCCCTAACTGGAAACCAATCCCATTGTCCACCACCTTCAGCTGCAATTCAAAGTCTGTCTGATAGAGATAGACATCCAAACAAGAGGCCTGGGCATGGCGGAGGGTATTGCTGATCAACTCCTGCAAAATGCGGAAGATATGCTCCTCAATCTTCTTGGGCAATTTCGTCATATTCTGCTTGAGACTAACCTTGAGATCACTCTTGTCCTCAAGCTCTTTTAGGAGAATTTGAATCCCTTCTATCAAGCTCTTCTGCTCCAGTTCAATTGGTCGCAAGTGCAGGAGCAAGACTCTCAAGTCCTTCTGGGCAGTTTCTAAAATAGCTGTGACACTCTGCAACTGGATCTGCATCTTTTCTCTATCCAATTTCAAAGCCTGCTGACTGACGCCTGATAAAATCATGTGAGCCGCAAACAACTCCTGACTGACTGTATCGTGCAAATCCCGAGCAATCCGCTTTCGTTCCTTCTCGATGATTTCCTCTTCCTGAGCAAGGCTGTGATTTTCAGCCTTTTGAAGCGCTTCTGTCAAGAGGTTAAGTTTGCCAGATAAGGACTTAAAACTAGCATCCAAATCTGGATCTACAACCTGAACCACTTCTTTCCCTGCCAACAAACGCTTGAGATTAGCCTGCATTTTTCTTAGAGAAAGCTCTTCCACACCTCTCCAAAACAGGGATAAGAGAAAGGTCATGGACATGCTGAATACCAACAATAAAAAGATAAATTTTTCTGTTTTTTCGACATCGTGCAAGAAAATAGACCAGTCAAAGTCAAGGATTTCCAGCAAGCTGTGGGAGAAAAAAAAGACAAAGAGGACAGAGGTGATGGCAATGATTACATAAGCTTGTTTTTTCATCCTCTGACCACCTCCACATCCCCAATCATAGTGGTCAAGAAAATCTTGACACTCTTGTTACTCTTGAGATAGTCTTTCGTTTCTTGATGATAGTGTTCATTGCGGAGGGCTCGCTTGGGCTGATTGAAAAAAGTCAAATCCCCATAGAGACAATTAACGCTGAGACTGACTTCCACATCTACAGGTACGATGATTTTGGTCGTGCCTATCATCTTTCTGAGGATAATGACATTGTCATGATTGGTTAGGATAACCCTCTCCAGATGAATAGTGTCCCTACCCATGAGACGAAAGAGATTGATATCATCAAACTGGCAAGTCTGGTAGCTTGAAAAATGATGAAGATTTCCAAACCAACGATTTTTCTCCTTCTTAACCGTTACCACCTCTTCAAAAATCAAATTGGTCTGCTCTTTTTCCTGGTTCATCATCGGATAAAGAAGAAAGAGGCTGTAGATGACCGCAACAAAAATAGCTAGAATCACAAAAGGATTGAGCATGACGATGAAAAAGAAGAGAATGCTTGCCACCACTAAAAGAAGATTATTGCCCTCTTTACCAGTGTAATAGCGAATCAAAAGCAAAAAGAGGAATAAAATCAGCAGAAAACGTGAAAAATGCTCTGAAACCATCAAAATCAGAGCTCCCGTCAAAAGACAGGCTTCGATAAATAAAAAGATTTTAAATTTTCTCATAGGTTGATCCTCTCCTTTCTATTTTATCACACTTCAAAAAAGTCACCTCAGTCTGAGGATGGAAAAAAGGCGGTGGTCACGCCTTTTTCATCTGATCCTTTGCTTCTTTTAATTTTCCATAAAGAAGATAGTCTACTTTTTGCAAATCTGCTATGGTGGCACAATTAAGAGCACACATAATCAAACGCAGATCGTCTTTCCAGCCTTGAACAATACCAATCACTTCTTCAACTGAATAGGTTTCAACCAATTCCAGAACTGTTCGTGACAGTCCTACAGCTTTGGCACCAAAGACCAAACACTTAATCATATCCAGCGGATTCCGAACGCCTCCACTAACCAAGAGTTCGACCTTGTCTTTCCATTCTTGGGCGTTGAGTAGAGTCTGCACGGTAGACTGTCCCCATTGATTGAGGTAATCACGCTGGCCACTGCGACGGTTTTCGATATAGGCAAAGCTGGTGCCACCACGACCTGATAAATCCACTGTACGAACACCCAGTTCATAGGCTCTCTCGATGGTCTTGGCATCCATTCCAAAGCCCACTTCCTTGAGAACAATAGGAACAGGAATTTGCTGGCTATAGTCTGCCAGATGCGATTGCCAGCTTCTGAACTTCCTTTCTCCCTCAGGCATAAGCAATTCCTGCATGACATTGACATGCACTTGCAGGAGAAGAGGATGCATCTCTTCTACAGTCTGAAGGCCTAACTCGACAGGCTTGTCCAATCCAATATTGGTTCCAAGGAGGAGATTGGGATGACTAGACTTGACAGAAAAAGAGTCATCTGCTGGATCTTTGAGTGCTGCGCTATAAGAACCCGTTACAAATAAAATACCACAGGCTTCTGCCACTTGAGCCAACTTTTGATTGATTTCTTTACCTTTTTCACTCCCACCTGTCATGGCATTGATATAAAAAGGAAAATCCCACTTTCGACCAGCAAACTCTGTCGACAGATCGATTTCATCCAGATTGTAAAGAGGCAAGGAAGAATGAAGCAGCTCCACCTCATCAAAGCTATTATAGGAACTTTTCTGCTCAAGGGCATAGCGGATGTGCTCATCCTTACGATTTGTCGTCATGTCCTATCCTTTCTTGGTATAAGAGCTCAATCCCCAGATCGGCCCAACGGTTTTTTAGGGTTTCAGTTGATTGCTCATCAAAACTCAAGGCAATACCACAATCACCACCACCAGCGCCACTGCTTTTGGCAACGGCTTGCAAATCTTGACTGGCTTCTTTCAGCTGTCTAAGCGAAGGCGTATAAATATCTGCGCTCAAGCCTTCTAAGAGATTGCTGGCTGTTTCCACCTGCTCAATAACTTTTTCGGATTTCCCCTGCTCCAAGGCTTCTACCAGAGAAGCCACTGTTTCTTTTGAGGAACTTAAAAAATTCTGATTGATATTTTGCTTGATTTGTTGAACCATATCACTAGATACAGCCACTTCCTTGGTCCATCCCACTAGGAAATCACATTCTAAAGTTGGTTTCACTTGTGAAATTGAAAAGTCCCAATCACGCTCTAAAACAGTCGCCAAATTTTCTTCTTTCAACCAAGCTGCTACCTGCTGGCGATCAAATGACTGGTAAAGAACCAAATCCTCTGCCACAATACAGGCAAGGTCCCCCATAGACCCATTGTCTCCGCGCTTGAGCAAGACAGCGCTAGCCAGCTTGAACAAAAGCTCCTGATCAACCGAAAGCTTATACAGAGCTAGCAGAGCCTTGATGACCAAAACAACGACGCTACCGCTAGAACCTAGACCAAACTTTTTCCCTTCCCGTTCCATTTTTCCTCGAATTTCTAGAGAAAAATGTCTTAAAGTTTGACCTCGATAAGTCAGGAAATCTTCCACTAAAGCAATCGTTTCTTGAATCAAGCTGTAGTCAGAATTTGGCGCCAAATCTACTGCGAAATCAAACAGATCTGAATAAATACGGTAGCTGTCAGAAAAAGCAATATCGCCCTTCATATAGATGGGAATGGCCTTTATCAAGGCCAACTGTCCGGGCTCTAAAATAGCATATTCACCTGCCCAATAGAGCTTTCCACAAGTTTTAACAGCAATCATCTTGACTCAAATCCTTTGTTTTTGACACAATCAAGCGGTAACGTTGACCGAAGATTTTTGATAAATGCTCCAAGTCTTTCTCTTGACAAAGAACTTTGACATTAGGACCGGCATCCATAGTAAAGTAGCAGGCCTCTCCTTGCTCGCGAAGTTGACGAACAAAGTCCATCGCTTCATAAGATGAATCGGTCAGATAAGAAAAGGCTGGTGATGCTGTTTTTGTCGTAGCGTGCATAGCAAGAGCATTTTTCTCCGTTAATTCTCCAATCTTGGCAAAGTCATTTTCCTTGAGATAAATCAGCATATCCTGATAGTCCTTCTCAGACTGACGAACCCAGTCGTCAAAAGTCGTCGAAGTCTCCACACAAAGTTTCATCCCGTCACGGCTAGAGATTGGTTTTTTCTTGTCCTCTAGCACCAACATGATCATAGCTAGTTTCAAGTTTGTCTCTACAGGGTAAATTCCCCCACTATCCTTGTCCCAGGCACCTAGTGGTCCATAAAAACTCCGAGAAGAAGAACCTGAGGCAAACTTAGCCTCCTGTGCCAACTGACTCCGAGACAAACCAAGCTGGAAATAAGCATTACAAGCCTTGACCAGGGCGGACAAACCACTAGAACTTGAGGACAGGCCCGCTGCCGTAGGCATATTATTTTGAGTATCGATACGGACAAAGCCCTCACCAGCTGGACGATAACGGTCAATAATCTTACTCATCTTGGCATGCTCGACCTCATTTTGTAGCTGACCATTGATGTAAAATTCGTCAGCTGTTACATTGGCTGGTAAAGGCGACAAGGTCGTCTCTGTATACATATTTTCCAAAGTTAGAGAAATACTGCTAGTAGCAGGCACTATCTCTTTTTCTTTTTTCTTTCCCCAATATTTGATAATAGCAATATTTGCGTAGGAACGTACTGTTACAGGCTCTCTATCCATGTCTGAACAGCTCCTTTCTCTTCTAATCTTTCTGCTAATTCTTGTGCGTGTGTCAAATTATCTGCCAAGGCTATAATACAGCCTCCTAGCCCACCACCGCTCATCTTGGCACCCAGAGCACCATGGCTAAGAGCCGTTTCAACCAGATGGTCTGCCTCAGGGCTACTGACCCCAATTTCTTTTAAATGTAAATGCGCTTGACTGAGGATTTGTCCCAGTTCTTCAGCATCTTTTTGTGAAATCGCATCCTCTGCCTGCTGGGTCAATTCTCCCAAGGCATGCAAAAATGGTAGGGTATCCTTGCCCTTATTTTGAACCACTTGGATGGCTTCACGAGTATGACCATAAACGCCCGTATCGGCAATCACCAAATAGGCGGATAAATCCATCTCAAGTTCTGTAAATCCTACGTTCTTGATAAAGCGAATAGGTTGGTCACTGAGACAGGTCTTAGCATCCAAACCACTAGGATTCATATGGGCAATCATTTCAGCTCGATTGACCAAGATTTCTAGTACATCATGAGGCAGATCGGCCTGATAGTAGTCAAATACCGCACGAATGGCCGCTATGCTGATAGCCGCTGACGAACCCATCCCCCGTTTCTCAGGGATAGCCGAGTCAATCTCACAACGAATGCAGGCTTCTGTGATATCCAAATACTCCAGTGAGGCATAAACCGCCATGGACAAGGTATCCTCCTCATAAAGGCGCCAAGGACTCTCTGCAGGAACTACCTTACAGGTCACCTCCACCTCCAAAAGAGGCAGGGAAATGGCAGGATAACCGTAAACGACCGCATGTTCCCCTATTAAAATTATCTTACTATGTGCCTGACCGACACCAACTTTTTTTGTCATTTTTTCCTTTTACTAGACGAAAAAACGTCTTATTTTTCATACAAGTATTAATTCTTTCCTATCTATTTTATTATATTTTCACAAAAAAAGCGATTGTTTCCATTCACAATCGCTTCTTTCATTATTGAACCCATTCGCCATTATAGTTGACAGAATAGCCATTTACAGTCGTATTCACTGCCAAGGCACCTGAGCTATAAGCGCGTAGTACCATCTGCCATTGACCTGGAACCAACCTGTCGTCATAGAACGACGAAAGAAACTCCATACCGTTAAGTAAAGAGGAAAGTCGTGAGGGAGCATGCGCCATTGACAACCTGTTTTAGTGACGTACAAAGTCTCATTAACAAGTACTCGTTTCGGCCATTTATAGGTGCGGTGTTTGGAGAAATAGGGTTCAATCTCCCAAGAGGCATAGGGGTGCGCATAATAGATATGTTCCTCAGAAAATACATCAGACAAGCGGTTAAATTCTGTACCATTATCTGCCGTGATGGAAAGAATTTGATGTTGTTTTAAGATGA
>NZ_VMMW01000108.1:0-4285 GCF_013277425.1 Streptococcus sp. 79 | reverse complement strand
ACTGCATTATGAAATCTTTCTTTGTGATTCTGAAATCGGAAATGTTTTACGGTTATGAGAAGTCGTTTCAGTCGCTTAAGCAATTGGAACAAGCTATTGTAGACTATATTGATTACTACAACAATAAACGAATTAAGGTAAAACTAAAAGGACTTAGTCCTGTGCAGTACAGAACTAAATCCTTTGGATAAATTAATTGTCTAACTTTTGGGGGTCAGTACATATTGAACGGGAAAGTTATGCACTTAATTTGACAATTCAAGATGTAAAAATATATACTAATATTTGACAAGTTGTCCTAAAAATGTTGTTATGTTATGGATTGATCGAATCTAACTAAAGGATCCTATTCAATTACTAGAACTATCACATACTCAAGGTCAGCTCACAGATGAGCAACTATTTTGGTTACAATATCTACTAAATTTAAGTCAAACAAATAATTTAGTCAAAATTAAAAAAATAGAGGAACATAAATATGATTACAAAACAGAATGTAACAGTGTTCTACGATTTTTACTAGATAAAACTGTAAATTCTGAAGGAAGGATCACTTCTTCAACAGAATTTGGAAATTTCGTAAGTAATTTATCATTCCAACACGGAATAGCTGGACTACTGTTTCCTCTAAATAAATTGTACCACCCAGAACTGGATTCTAAAATACTCTCTATCATCAAGAAGGCAGTGACAATTAGAACGACACACACATATGAATATCAATACTCACTGCTATTTGGTGATGCAGGTTATCTATGGTTACTCCTACATTTATTTTCTATCAGTAAAAATCAATACTATCTACAATTAGCAAACGTCACCGCTAAGAAATTAATAGAGAATTATGATACTCTAGAGGAAATAGACTTTGCATTGGGAAAATCTGGTGTCCTATTATCATTAATAAAATACTATCAATTTACCAATGACAATACTCTTAAAATTTTCATCCACAATAGTATAGGGGAAATTTAGCATTATTTCCTACAAAGAGATATAGCCAAAGAAAGCATTTTAGACTATAGCTTTGCTCATGGATATTGTGGAATTGCATAGGCTTTATTTGCCTATTCTAAAGTCTTAGAACCTTCTATGTTCTATAATGATCTCCATACATTCCATACTGAATTAAAAAAATTATTAGAAAAAGTTACTTCTAATACTGAAAATTTAGGAAATTTATAACTTTCTTGGTGCGAAGGAATTTCCGGAATAATCTTATATCTTTGTATGTACGATTGTGACGGAAACAAAGATATTATTAGTAAATATCAAGAATTTGTTTTTGACCATCATCTAAAAATGATGACAGGATATTGCCACGGAATAACTAGCTTACTACAAACCACTGTCTACAATCAAAACAAATTACTGATGAAAAAAATCCAACAGGTAATTTTAGCATGTTCTGAACGAGATGATCACGGTTTACTGATGTTTCAAGGAGATAGTGGTAAAGCAGATTTGTTTGACTTCGGAATAGGAAGCATGGGGTATATTGGTGTCTATTAAATAATAAATTCCCATTCGATGTGCAGACATAAGGAGAAATGTATGAAATTATTTTGGACAAACAACATATATAGACAGTTGCTGCTAAACAGCTGTTTTTCATCATTCGGCGACAGTATTTTCTACCTCGCCATTATCAATTATGTGGCTCAGTACAATTTCGCTCCGCTAGCGATTTTACTGATTTCCATTTCAGAGGTGGTTCCCCTACTATCGCAACTCTTTCTCGGAATTCTAGGAGATTTTCAAGAAAATAGAGTCAAACACGCACTCTGGATTGCCAAAATCAAAATCCTGCTCTACGCTATTTTGACAGTATTTCTCGTCTTGTCGCCCTTTTCATTAGTTTCAGTCATTATGATTGTCATCATCAACCTTATCTCTGACACCTTGAGCTACCTGTCTGCCTACATGATGAACGCCCTCTACATCAGTGTAATTAAGGACGACCTGCATGATGCCATGGGGTTCAGGCAGTCTCTGATGAGGGTTGTCCGCATTGTCGCCAATCTAGCTGGTGCATTCCTTATCAATGTTATGAGTATTCAAACTATTTCCCTTATCAACACTCTGACTTTTGTCATTGCCTTTTGGGGCCTGTATGTTATTCGACATACCTTGTATGAGGTTGAAAAAAGGATTGAAATGTCACATACAGCACTGAGTTTTAAGAAATATTTTCAACATCTTAAACAGTCGCTGGCTGTGCTCCTGAGGTTAAAAGATACCGTCATACTACTGTTTCTGACGACCAGTATGATTGCCATCTTGGATGTGTCTCCTCGGTTGATTGCCCTCCGCTTCATCCAACAGACACTAGCACAACTGAGCATTGGGCAACTCCTCGCCCTGCTCTCCATCATCATTTCTTGTGGAGCTATCCTTGGCAATATGACCAGCAGTAATCTATTTAAAAATATCCGTTTCACGCACCTCTTGGTTTTCTGTGAGATTTCCCTATTGGCTCTAATAACTAGTATCCTTTGTCAAGCCTATATCGTAATTTTCATGACCAGTTTCATCAGTTCTACGATTATCGGCATTCTCAGCCCTCGCCTACAAGCAGCTGTCTTTGCCTATATCCCCAGTGACAAGATGGGGACGGTGGGCTCTGCTCTGAGCACAGTGGACATTCTCGCCCCGTCCCTGCTCTCCCTATTAGCCCTATCCATAGCATCGAGCGTTTCGGTGCAGTTAGCATTGATATTTTTGTATCTTATTTTGATTGCTCTTATCTTTTGTCAATGGTTAGTCAAGTTCAACACTCATAACTAACGAAAAAGCATGTGTAGATTTCACATGCTTTTAATCTCCCCAATCGTCAGGTCAAGTACAACAAAGTCACTTCTTTGATTAAGCGAGTGTTCTAATATAATTATAAGCTCCCTGTCATTACCGAACCCATTCGCCATTATAATTGACAGAATAGCCATCTACGGTCGTATTCACTGCCAAAGCACCTGAGCTATAAGCATAGTACCATTTGCCATTAACCTGGAACCAACCTGTCTTCATATCTCCATTACCTGCATTTAGGTAGTACCAAGTTGAACCATCTTGATACCAACCAGTTGTCATAGCTCCCGATGAACGGAGATAGTACCACTTGTTACCAAGGTATTGCCAGCCCGTTTTCATATCACCATTTTCAGCATCTAAATAGTACCAAGTTGAGCCTTCCTGATACCAACCAGTTGCCATAGCTCCTGATGAACGAAGGTAGTACCAGTTATTACCTAGATATTGCCATCCTATTTGCATGATGCCAGTTGCTGGATCTAGGTAGTACCATGGAGCCGCTTTAAGCTTCTCTTCATCATAGGTTAGAGGATAATCCTTGATCCAACCACGTGCTATCTCCCCAACAGGCAATCTGTTGATGCGAGAATCAAAGCCTCCATCCTTCTGCAAATAATACCAGTCCCCATTATCATAAACCCAACCAGTTTTTAAAGTATGATAACTACGCTGATCTTCAAAATAATAGACTCGTTTCTCTGCTGGGCTATCATATTGTTCCCCATGATGTTTGTTGGTATTTGTAGCAGTTTTTGCTTCTAACACTTGCTTGCCAACAAATTCTTGTAGTACCCCATCTTGACCAAAGTAAAACCAATCTGGTCTAAAAGCAATATCTTTCCTTAGAGAAGAACCAATCGTAACCCCTTCGTATGGAGCAGGTATATATTGCCAGCCGACAACCATCTCTCCAGATAAAGAATCAAAATAATAGTACTTACCATCAATCACTCGCCAGTCCGTTTCTTTGAGGTCCCCCTTCTTGTAGTAGGTTCTTCCGTTTTCTTGGACAAAATGCCATCCTTCAGAATCATCTGCAAATACTACATTTGTAGCTAGAAAACCAAAGAATATTGCTGCTAATCCAACTTGCATCATTTTTTTCAAAAGTTTCATGTATATACCCTCCAATATTAAATCCACTCACCAGATGAAGCAAAGTTATAAACTTTACCATCAATCGTCTGACTACCTGTAACCATAGCACCACTTGAATTGAGATAATACCATTCACCTGATACTTTTATCCAACCTGTTTTCATATCTCCATTAGTAGGATCTAAATAGTACCATGTTGAACCATCTTTATACCAACCAGTCTTCATATCACCATTGGTCTTATCTAAATAATACCATCTTCCTCGTACATATTTCCAACCTGTGGACATTGAACCAGAGGTTTCAAGATAATACCATTTGCCATTTATACTTTGCCAACCTGTTTGTTTCGTACTGTTCTTATAATAATACCAAG
>NZ_VMMW01000107.1:0-1672 GCF_013277425.1 Streptococcus sp. 79 | reverse complement strand
ATCTGAACTTTATCATCATGAGTTAATTTCATAATAAAAACACCCCAAAAGTTAGATTTTTTCTGTCTAACTTTTGGGGTGCAGTTCATTCACTAAATTACCGTTTTTTTATTTAAATTCTATTAACTACCTATTACTATTAATTACCCTGAGGCCATCGTTTATAAATTGACCCAAAACGTCAAGTCCGTTATAAATAAAGAGTCCTAAAATTATAGATGAAATAATAATACTTGCACAAATAAAATATGTACGTTTTTTTTCATTCATAATATCGACTACCTCCTAAGTTAGTATAGACTAATAGTTGTATAGACTAATAGTTCCGTTTTGATTAAATGGAACTCTATAATATGATGTACCTCCAATAGTACCTCCAAATGTAAATCCAGCTCCTAACAACTCTGCTTTAACTTGAGCTGAACCACTACTGTTTATAGCTGCTGTTAAAGTACCATTATAAGCATACTTTATACTTGTTGTGGGGTATCCTTTTGGAGACCAAACATCAACGTTTTGTCCTTCAATATATGTGTTTGTAATAGAATTTGTTATTCCTAAGTAATAACCTTGAACTGAGTTAATCTGACGGAAAGAACCCTCATTATATAATTCAATGTTTACACTTAATTGAACTGTAGTTCTAGCAAATGTTGCACTTCTTTTTAATGTGTGTGAAGTAACTGTAGATCGAGAGAGATCTGGAATAAATTCAATAGTTTCAACAACCTTTCCAGTATCACTATCAATAACAGTTGCAACTTCGTTGAATCCTGATTTCGAATATACTACTTCTGGATTAGGGATATTATAATCCAGAAGTAAATGTTAGTTCATTGAATTTTATGACAAGATTATTATTAGTGTCGGCATTTACAGAAATAGGCAAACAAAATAATGCTAAACAACTAAATAATAGAGTAACTAGTATTTTTTCATGACAATCACCTACCATTCTTTCATAACTAAGTTGGATATTAAGAGTTGATAATTATAGTTTGTACATTGGAATCATCTGCTTTCTTATAGGAATATTAATTGAATAAGGCAATTTCTTTAAATTTTATTTAACGTAGTTCCAATAAAAGTTTATTCCTGTAGATGTTGGGTTATCTCTATCTACAGCAATCACGTATTCCAATCCCCAACCATTTCTAGCCGCTGTAAGATACATATCGTCAGATAAATATTTTAAGGCCGAATACACATTACCTATACCAGGGAGCATTCCTACTAGAGTCCCAGCTGGATCACTAGAAAGTGCTATCTCTTTAACTTCTGAAGGACTTAATCTTCGTATAACAGTCCTCATAATAGTTCTATCCATTGAATTTCCTTCAATTTCAACGAAGTTTAAAACATCTTTAGTAATTTGTTCTTGTTCTTCAACACTTAAATTAGATGAATTGAATACATCCTGTAAACTATAAACTTTACTTTCTTCAAGAACAAGTCGCTTAGTCTGGAGTCTTGCATCATGAGATTTTGGTGGGTGTGCCACACTTTGCGCAAAGGCAAGAGACGGTGAAGCGAGACTAAGAGTTAAGATACCTGCAGAAATAGCAACTGCAAAAAATTTAGTAGTTTTCATGAGCTTTTCTCCTTTTTATTTGTATTCACTTACATTTTATCATATAATGTAAGTGTAGTAAAGAAAGAAGGTGTTTTTATG
>NZ_VMMW01000106.1:0-9343 GCF_013277425.1 Streptococcus sp. 79 | reverse complement strand
TCCCCTCTATACACCCCGACTACTGCATAAATCTTGATGTGTGTGTCTTCGGCTGGTGGGAAGTCTAGGATGATGTCTTCGTACTTGTCATTGAGTGATACGAGGCGTAAGCGTCCGTTTTCGGTATAGATCTTTTTGAAGTAAGAACGGTCTCCGTATGCGATAACTGCCAAATCTCCGTTGTAGGTGGTCAGTCCTTTGTCTACTAAATAGAGAATGTCTCCGTCTTGGTAGTCAGGTTGCATGGAGTCTCCGCTTACCTTAGTCGCAATATCGTGGCGTGGTGGTTGCTCGTCAACCTCTATAGTCTCTCTATCTGTATCGTCGTAATCGAATCCATAGTTAAATCCAGAAGCTGCTGCCGTCTCAGATACAACCTCAACTTGATACAAGCTGATAACTTCCGACACTTCGTTTTTCTTCGTTTCTTCTTCGTTTTGCTCTGTGTACATCTCGCCGTTTGCTTTTTGCCTCTCCAGAAGTTCCTCAGAAGTCCGTAGGACGATTTTTTTATTATCTGGGGTTAATTGTACCACCTTGTCCGTTATCTGCTGTGTGAGCAAATCTGGGGACGCTGTGGGGGTGTCTGCTTTACGAATAGGTGGAAATAAATCGTCAATAGTTACGCTGAGAGCAGAGGATATTTTAAACAAAGTATTCTTTTTAGGAGTACGGAAACCTTTTTCATAGTTTGCTATAGTTGTATCACCCATATCCACTAAAGTAGCTAATTCTTTTTGCGTCAATCCGCGCTGTAATCGATATTCTTTTATTTTTGTTCCGATGTATATAGCTAATTCTTTGTCAGTCATATATTTCTCCTGAGTGTTTTATTAAGTAGATTATAACAAAATATTCACGGAAAGAAAAGTTTTTTTGTTTTTTCGCAAAAAAACTATTGACACTTCACGAAAAGTGAGGTATAATTAAATCATGGTTGAGGTAATCAATCAAATAAATACAGGAGGAAAAGAGATATGCGGAGACGCAAAAAGCCTGAAAAGGCAACAAAAAAAGAGCCATGGCTTGACGGTCCTAAGGCTCTGGTTATCTCAACAGTGATTACAGCCAGTGTTGAGTTAATCAAACACTTCTTGAAATAGAAGTGGGGTGAGCGGGGCGAAAGCCCCAAAGCTCACTATTAGTATAGCATATCTCGAAAGATTTGTCATGAAAGACAAGAAGAAATTTTGGAATGTGGTCTGCTGGATGCTAACCGGTTTTATCTGGGTGTACTTCATCTGGAAATGGTTTTTTTAAAATGAATAGGAGGTGATTATGGTTTGCAAATTCTTTTATATAAACTGAGGAAGGAAAAGAATATTTCTCAGAAAGAAATGGCAGATGTTATTGGAAAAAGCGAGAATAGCTATCGCAACAAAGAATTAGGTAAACAAGATTTTAAACTGAGTGAAATGTTCAAAATCGCCCATTATTTCGGTAAAGAATTGGGCGATATATTCACACCCCAGACTTCACGAAAAGTGAAATAAAACACCTAACATCAAAGAAGGTCAAACTTTTTCAAAATCGATAGAATAATTCTATCAAAACTGTTGACAAGTACCAACAGTTTTGAAAAGACCTATTAGTAGAAAGGAAGAAGTCGATGTATGGAGCGAAAATGAGGGAGCTGAGAACGGCTCAAAAGCTGGGCTTGCGTGAGCTTGCCAAGCGAACCTTGATAGACTACACGACCTTGTCACGGATCGAGAACGACCTGAAGGCGGTGACGCTGTCGCAGGCGGTGGTCATTGCCAAGGCGCTAGGGTGTAGGGTAGAAGATATGTTGTAGGAGGAAATACTATGAACAACGCAGCGCAAAAAGTAACACGGATTGACAGAGATGCCTGGGAGATCGCTACGGAGCTGGCGAACGAATACGGCGTATCTATTTGTCACATCATCAGCGAGAGCGTCCGCTACTGTGCAGAGAATGCCGAATTTAAGGAGATGGACGTTGTCGTTAAACGATTGGTAGTCGGCAGTAAGGTGCTGGAGTAGGAGGGGAAGATGGAAGTTTTTCTTTATGTGGTCATTGTATCAGCTATTACTTCATTTTTGGTGACGGTAATGCTATTGCGAGGATATTCGAATAGATTGACCGAAATGCTTGAGAATTTTTTTGACAATGAATTGCAAGCACGAAAAGAGATACAAAAACTTACTTTAGATACAATGGATAGAATTGCTAACAAAAAATAGAACAAAAAAATTCACTAATAGGAGGGGAAGAGATGAATGCAAATGTAAATGTATTTTATGAATTAACTTGTAAAGACTTGAACGAAGCGATTGACGCAAAAAATAAAATCATCGCCAATACACTTGACGATGAAACTGTTGAGATAAAAATTGAATTCTTACGTGATGTTTGAACTGTAAAATCGCTGGGAGATGGTTCTATCGTAGATCGCGTAATAGAGCCATGGTCGATTGTCTGATAGCTGTAGCTGGAGAATCGCTTTTATTGCTCTCGTTTACAGTGTAGAACATTGCAGATGCCAATGTAGCATCAAGTACAAACTTGTCTATATATTTGTGTTTCTTGCTATCGGAGTAAGTAATTGTCAGTGTAATTCGACCTTTATAATCTGGGTCTATTGATGATGTAAATTTTTGTCCTGGGGCAATCATATTTCCGATAAGTGAGTTGAAGCGGTGTACAGAATTCAATGGATCCAATTCGCCATCTATCTGAATATTATCTATATATGCTGGAGTTTGGCCAAAGTTTTTAAAAACAAAGGTACGTTGTTGATTTTTAACTGCATAGACATCTACATAAACATTAATATAAGGCTTTGCCATATCCTCTGTAGCTTTCTTTGTTTGCCAGAGTGAAATGGTATTAAAAACAAAACCGATAACTGCAATTATTACTGTGATATAGAGTGTCCAAATCTGGACATTATCATTGGTGATTTGTGGCATTAGATCACTTCCTTTCTGCTTTTATTATAGCAAAAAGGAGAGAAAAATAGAAAGGAGAGGAAGAGATGGCAAATAAGGGATTTAAAAATAGTTACATCGATAGAAAAAAATTAAGTAGTAGTCTTAAAACACTGATGACTCAACAAGCTATTGAAAGAGCAGAGCTTGCTGAGTCTCAGCGTAAGGAACTTGAAGAATTTCTCAAGGATCTGCTTTAATTATAGCAAAATGGGGAGAACAATAGGAAGGAAAGAGATATGAGCAGCCTATCAAAAAATTTACTACCAATTCAAAATTTAGAAATTAAGATAGATAGCGACTCTAGTATTCCACGAGTTATTTTGAACGGGGTTGATTTTCAAACAGAAGATATTTGTCTTCAAGGTATCAAGATAATTTGGGAAACAAAGAAAGATGAAGTGCCAGAGACACTTATTCAGGTTGATTATATAAATAACCGTGAAGCGCCTCATATAGTATCTGTCAAACAGTCGTTTAAAAATACTTTACTTAAATAGCTCTGGCGAGTTTTATTTTCATTATACCAAATTTAGAAAGGAACTTTATGAACGAAATTTTTAATTTTCACGGGCAGGAAGTCCGTACTTTGACAATTGATGACGAGCCTTGGTTTGTCGGGAAGGATGTAGCGGATATCTTAGGATATGCTAAACCTCTGGACGCAATTTCTCGGCACGTTGATGAAGATGACTCCGTGAAATACGGACTCACCGATAATCTAGGACGAACACAAAATACTATTATCATCAACGAATCTGGTCTCTACTCTCTTATCTTATCCAGCAAGTTGCCTCAAGCTAAGGAGTTCAAGCGCTGGGTGACATCAGAGGTCTTGCCAGCTATTCGTAAGCAGGGCGGATTTATTCGCGAGGATTTGGACGAGGATGCTTTTATCGCTCTCTTTACTGGACAGAAGAAATTGCGTGAGCAACAGACTAGCATGTTGGAAGATATCGACTACCTCAAGAGTGAGCAACCGATTCATCCAAGCTATGCTCAGTCGCTCCTGAAGAAGCGTAAGGCTAGGGTTGTGGCTTGCCTGGGTGGCATTGATAGCCCAGCTTATGCGGATAAGATTTTTGCTCAGTCGGTATTTAGACAAGCTGAGATTGACTTTAAAGACCACTTCAACATTAGTCGCTATGACTTGCTACCCAAGAAGCATGCGGATGCCGCTCTAGCTTACTGGATGACGTGGGAGCCAAGCACCAATACCAAGATGAAAATCATGGAACTGAACGCATTTAGTCAAGCGTAGGGAGGGAAAGAAAATGAGACCAAGACGATATCCGTATAGTGGGAAAAGAAAAAAGCAATCTGATAGACAGATCGCTAAGTTAAAAAGAGATATTGATGTAAATCGTACAAATATATCATCTTTAAAATTCGTTATAGAAACTTTAAGTAACCATCAGAATTATCGATAACTTGATAACCTTGAGCAGTTGCTTCTTCGATAATTTCAGTTTTAGACATTTCAAAATCAGATAACTGAATTACTGCGCTAGGTTTATCAGTAGTCGACTCTGAAAAATTAGATAATAGAATATTATCGAGATTTTCCCAGGTTAGTTTCTTAACAACGTGGTTTGGCTTATGGCTAAGCTTACTCATTTTTTGAACCTCCTTTCTGTTAAATTTTTGACTAAAACGGGAGAGATATTAGTCAAGAGTATTATAGCAATTTAGGAGGATATTACATCAGTCTCAAGACCGATATAGGAGGTTAAATGGAAGACAAAATCATCGAACTTGCTGATTACTTCATCAGCGAATCTACAACATACAGAGAAGCTAAAATAGCGTGTGAGAAGCTATTTAGACAAGTCAGCCATGAGATAGAACTCAGAGCGCTGGAAAGTAAAACAGTTTGACAACAACGCAAAAAAGCACCTGACGGCAATCAGGCGCATACTAAAACAATTTAAACCATTATATCACAAAAATGCTTGCCCGCATAGTTGAGAGGATGTAGAAAATGGAAGGTATAACGTTACAATTACGATTAGACGGCGAAAGTGCTGAATTGTTCACAAATCAATTATTGGCTTTTGCTGAAAAGCAGGTCAAGGAGCAGTTAGAGAATGATCGCATGCCAATCAATCAACAGGCTTTGATGGAGAAGTTTGGCTTCACTCATGGCTATATTAAAAAGTTAGAACGTAAAGGATTGAGATTTCGTAAGCAAGGGAAATATATTATGTACGATATTAATGATGTTTATGAGATTTTGGAATTAGAGAAAGAAGTACGAAAATTAAGAGCATAAGGAGAGAGAAGATGAATAATAAAAAAGCATACAAACATAAGATGAAAAAAGAGAATAGACCAGGTTTGCGAAATTTCTTTGAAAGATATGAGCACGAAGATGAAAATCTTAAAAAAATTGTACAAGATTTATCCAACGAGAAATTTAATCCACTTGACAAACCAAATGATTACAACGGTTCATTTGGTCATGATTTTATGTCGATAATGTGGGCAACTTTGCTTATTGATATTTTAAAAAATCTTAGAAAAGAAGTTTCGTCTTCTGCCAGTGATTTAGATTTAAAACTTGGATTTACTAAAGGATATCCGATGGCTAGTATTGTAAATACTCAGACAAAACCAACCAAAAAGAATGTAAAAATACTTAGCAAAATATTTGATAGAATGCATATTCTGTTTCCTGAAGAAACAAAACGAGCAAGAGAAAGAGAAAGCTTAGATAAATACATTGATGTGAATGAAATTTTACAGAGAACATTGTTACTTCATGGATTTAATGAATCCGCTAACGCTCTCAAAAATTATGAGAACGAAATCGATTCAGAACTAGAATCCGATGAACAAACAGAGACTGATAATAGAATTATGTCTAACATCTACGAACTAGTTATAAGTGATACCATTATTCAGTTTAACGAAGATGACACAGTGCTTAGTGTATTGAAGAAAATAAAAGAACAGACAAATTTAAAGTTTGAAGTTTTTGAAACACTGAAAGAAAAAGTTATTTAGGAGATTAAAAAATGTTTGAACCACCGATTTTAGACCAGTTGATGGGTGTTGGAGCTTTGCTGATTGGATTTGCAGGGGCTTGCCGTCATATCAAATTGCAGGAACAACGCAAGGAAGAAGAAAGACGAGAAGAGCAAGAATTTGCGTCTATGATTATCCAAGTGCGTAATCATGCATATGAACGTGGTAGAGAGGACAAATGGCAAGAAATTCGCAAGAATATCCGTAGAGAGTTCAAAGGATTCACATATGACAACGAACCGCCTGTAGGCTTGCGCCCTGAGCCTCTAGCCTTGCCAGAGCCGAAACAGTCTGCAATCAGACTTTTGTAATGATGAGGTCAGGAAATGGAAGAATTGATTGAATCGCTGGATAACCTGATTATGATTGTTAAAGAACTGGAAGGAAGGGAATCAACTTCAAGACATTTTATTACGACATGGGAAAACGATTATAAAAATCTATTACTAGTCAAAGAATACCTAACAGACTATAAAAAACTAGCTAAGGACTATCGTGATGTGGAGCTTAAAAATAAGCTGCTAAAGATTGAAAAAATGGAGCTGGAAGGCAGGTACATCTATGAGGATATGCGAATGAAGTATCGCGCTAACCGTAGGAAGTGGGGTGCTAGGTATGTCTGAAATTAAGTGGATAAAAATCACAACCGATATTTTTGACGATGAAAAGATTTGCCTGATTGATGCCTTGCCTGATCCTGATGCCATCTTAGTGATATGGTTCAAGATTTTGACACTTGCTGGAAAACATAACAGTAATGGTTTGTTGATGATGACTGATAAGGTTCACTATACAGATGAAATGTTAGCTACTATTTTTCGTAGACCATTGAATACAGTAAGAATGGCTATTGGAGTTTTTGAACAGTTTGGGATGATTGAGATTATCGATGGTATTATTAGCTTGCCAAATTGGGAAAAACATCAAAACGTTGACGGAATGGAGAAAATAAAGGAACAGACACGCAACCGTGTAGCCAAATACCGTAAAAAACAGAAAAATCTTGCTCTTGGTAACGGACGGTAACGCACTAGAAGAAGATAAAGATAAGAATAAGAATAGATTAGATAAAGATAAGAATAAGAAAAGAATAACTACTACTACTAGTAGTGGTGGTCAAGAAAATATCTTAGAACTTTTTCAATCTGAATTTCGTAGGCTCTTATCTGGATTTGAAATTGAAGAAATCAACCATCTCCTAAATGAGAATGATGTGGATTTGGTGAAAGAAGCATTGAAGACTGCTATTAACTCAGGAAAGCCGAACATCAAATATATTGGTGGGATTTTAAGAAATTGGCAGATGAACAATGTTACCACTGTTGAACAGGTTCGTCAATCGGAAAAGAAGAACAAGGATAAGAAAGAAGAACAGGAGGCCAAGGACGAATGGGGGTACTAGAACTAATTGAACAATTCGAGATTGACTATTATTCGTTAAGCTACGAGAAGAAAACTCTTTTAGCCAACCAACCAATTCATCAAGTGGTTGCCTGCTTGTCTGAAATGGCTAGCTGGCATGAATGTGGAGGTCGTCTGTCATGGTAGACAATGTGTTTGAGGAGATTGCCTTATCTTATCACAGGAATACAGAACAACAAGATGAGTTTTGCGAAAAGCATAACATTCCTTTGATAAAGATATTGCGGACTGAGAGTGTTGTATGCCGCATGTGTGAATCTGAGCGGATCCATGAGGAGAATCAAGCAAGAGTGAATGAACTGGCCGACGCTGAGAATGAGCGAGAGAGGAAATACTATCTTGAGAAGTTTTCTCTTTATGATGAGGTTTTGAAAAATGCGACTTTGGACAACTTTGAGACACCCACTGAAAAAGAAGCGGAAAAGCTAGCTTTTGCAAAGAGGATTTGTCGTGAGTGGTCTGAGGGGGCTAGGAACAACATCGTGTTACAAGGAGAAGCTGGAACTGGTAAGAGCCATTTGGCCTTTGCGATGGTTAAGGCTCTATCTGAGTACACGAAAGAGATTGCGATTTTTATCAATGTGACGGACTTGTTGATGAAGATTAAAGCTGATTTTAGTCAGGAAGAGTTTCTGGTCAATAAAATTGCCAGTGCCAAGTTTTTGGTCTTGGATGATTTGGGCATGGAAAAGGATAGTGAGTGGTCGTTTACTATCCTCTACAATATCCTGAATAAGCGTTCAAATACAATTATTACCACCAATTTGACTTCTGCTGATATTCAGAAAAGATATGGCAGACCCTTTATGTCCAGACTGATGAAGGGTGTAGATAAAGACCATTTGATGGTTTTCAATGACTTGACAAACAAGCGGAAGCACTATTTTTAGAATGGAGGTAGCTGATGTTTATTTTAAGACATGGAACAAGAGAGGATAAGCCGTTTCTGAGATCCGTGGTTATTGGAGTGACTGGCTTGGACATTTCATGTTCTGAGGAGAAGAAAGCCATGCGGTTTGTTTCTCGTGGGGCAGCTGTACAGGTAGGCAAGGCATTGAGAGGATCTTTTGGGAACTTTTACCCTGTTGAGGTGGAGTGATGTTAGAGCTTTATACTCAATGAAAATCAAAGAGCAAACTAGGAAGCTAGCCGTAGGCAGTACTTGAGTACGGCAAGGCGAAGCTGACGTGGTTTGAATTTGATTTTCGAAGAGTATTACTTCGTCTACAACGGGCACTGCAAGTTTTACCTTGGGACGTTTGACAATGTCGATGATCTCATTGAGCAAATGGAAGATCATCAGTGGGCTTTCTCGGCTATCACTCAGCCAAGGTTTCAGAAGCACATTGGTCAGCGGACGACACGGTTTGACTATGGTGCGAAGGATTGTTACTATTTAGCAACTTTTTCAGGAGGATAAGAAAATGATTGAACTTATTAAAGAATTTGGCATGGCTATTCTATGGCTATTTCTCGGCTACTTAATCGGAGAACGTGCAGCAAGAAAGGACAAGAAAGATGATCAATAATGTTACGTTAGTGGGGCGCTTGACGAAAGACCCTGAATTGAAATATACACCGTCGAATGTGGCGGTTGCGACGTTTACTCTGGCGGTCAATCGGAACTTCAAGGGAGCCAACGGCGAGCGAGAGGCGGACTTCATCAACTGTATGATGTGGCGTAAGCAGGCGGAGCTATTCGCAGAATGGTGCAAGAAGGGCAATCTGGTCGGTGTGACGGGTCGCATCCAGACAAGGAACTATGAGAATCAGGAGGGGCGCAGGGTCTATCTGACTGAGGTGGTCGCAGATGGTTTTGAGCGACTTGAAAAGCGTGATGATACTGCTAACCGTTCGAATATTGAGGAACAGATGCCAGGATACGCCCTTGAGGAAGATGATTTTTCGTTTTAGTGAGAGGATAGAAATATGGTTGGAGTAA
>NZ_VMMW01000105.1:0-10344 GCF_013277425.1 Streptococcus sp. 79 | reverse complement strand
TTTGATTCTTCTGCAGGTTGAACTGGATTTTCTGCTTCTTGATTTGAGGTTCCTTCTGTAGTGTCTTCATTTGGTTTTACTGGAACTTCTTCTACAGTTTTTTCTGGTTCTTGTTCTTTCGGCTTCTCGACTGGAGTTGCAGAAGGAACTTCTGAAGCGTCTGTGGATTCTTCTTTAGTCTCTCCTGAGTTTTCTCCTGGCTTAGGAGTTGCATCAGCTACAGTTCCAACTTGTCCATCCCTAAATTCTGGAACAGCCTCATACTGTCCGTTAATCACTTGTATTTTTGATGGACTCTCTATAAAATTCGGTGCAATCGTATAATCTACCTTTTGTTGATCTATTGGAGTGGCTACTGATTTCTCTTGATTACTTACCTTAGAATCAGAAGTCGTTTTTCCCTCTTTGATATATCCAATATATGTGTAACCTGAAATCTCTTTAGGAAGAGGTAATTTTTCTCCAGAGGTCAATTCATAGTCCGTATTGTAATTCAGTAAAAGATTATTTTCTAAAGCATGGGCTGATACTAGAATACCGTTTCCTATCCCTGCAACCAATACTAAATGCAATACCGTTTTATTCTTAACTTTTTTCTTGGAAACAGCAAAAACTAAAATCCCCAGAGCTGCTAAACTAGCACCAGCAACTAAGGCTTGCATCTCATTCTTGCTTCCAGTATTTGGCAATTCTCCCAGTTGATTTTGAGAATTTAACTTATAAACAAGATAATAAGTCTCATCATCATTCTCCACGTATGTCGGAATATCATATACAAGCTGCTTCTTTTCTTCTGATGATAGCTCTGACTCTGTCACATATTTGTAGTGAACACCTTTAGTCTCTTGAGCAGCCACAGATGAACTAGTTAATACAGACATAAAAAATAAACTCGAAATCGTTGCAGATACAAGTCCTACTGATAATTTTCTAAATGAAAAACGTTCTTGTTTTTCACCAAAATACTTTTCCATTATTCCTCCTTGAAATAAAATTTTAAAAATATGTAAGCCTAACTTTTTTATATTAGTGTACTATCTATAAAAAAGGGAACATACTTTAATTATACTCTTTATTTAGCAAAAAGTCTTAAAATTGAGTTGCGTTTTCATACTTTTTTTATATATAAAATACCAAGTAGTAGTTTTGCAATTCCCTATTATTTTTTGGATAAAATGTAACCTACCATGAAATTTCCACGGCAGGTGTTACTCATATCACTAATCGTTCTAAAAATGGTTTGAGGCAGTTGAGGAGAATTCCTTCTATCCAGCTTCCTTGTGCTGATGAGCGATGGTCTTCCTGCAGGCTTTTTTTTAGAAAATCTCGGACTTGTTCTGGTGCGATTTCAAATTCAAAGGCTTTCATTTTATAGAAAAAGTCGATGAGATGATCTGACAGGTATTCAGTTGAAAAGGGTACTTCACCACTTTTTCGATATTCTAATAAGAGCCTAGAAAATCGAGCTTTTTCTTCAGGAAGCTCACGAAAATAGGAATTGAGGAGCCAAGTCTGCTTCTGTTTTCTTTCAATTGGATCCTGACTGGCAATTCGTTGGTCTTTTTCCAGCTCTTTTTGGTATTGTTTGGCCTTGATAGCTCGTTCTGCTCTATTTTTACCAAAAAGAATTTTCTCCCACTTTCGTTCTTCTTGAGTCAGGGTCTCTGTAAAGCCAAAGTAATCTTGATAGGCACGCTCTGCTGGGCCCATAGCTAGAACCAGATTGTCTGCATATTGCTTGGCGATTTTATCCCTCTTTTTGCGCTCTTTCTCTGCTTGGATACGGAGTTCTTGTTCGTAATCAATTTTATCTTTTCCTAGTTTGACAAGGTAGAGTTGGTCATCTGGTTTTCCAAGTAAAAAGGGCTTGATACACTTTTCAAGGACTTCTTCCATCCGAGCTTTTTTCTTTGGCTCCGCCTTGGTCCAACTTCCTCCTTGAAAGACTTCTAGGAAAAGCTGGTAGTCTCTCTCAGGTGCAAATTGATTGCCACGATTGGGTTTGAAAACATCTTTTTCCCAGAGCCATTTTAAAAGTCGCTCGTCAAAGTCACTTTTATTGACCTTGATTTTCTCCTTTTTATGGGCTTTTCTGGTCAGATTTTCAACCTTTCTGAGCAGTTTTTCTTCCTCTTCCAGTTGCTGGTCAAGGGACAATCGATGAAAATGACGAACACAGTCGCTACCAATTGGAAAGAGGCGTTGACCTGTGACACCGTTAAAGAGTTCGTAGGCGTACTTGATGGCATTTCCACAGACACAATTGCTACGGCCAATACCGTTAAAAATCAAGGAAACTTCATTCCATTCCTTGGTAGCTTGTTCCCAAGTATCCGCTTTTGAAGCCTGTAAAACTGCATCATACAGGGATTTTCTAACTGGAAGTGTCATGAGGTCTCCTTTCTAATATTCAATGAAAATCAAAGAGCAAACTAGGAAGCTAGCCGCAGGCTGCTTAAAACACAGCTTTGAGGTTGTAGATAAGACTGACGAAGTCAGCTCAAAACACAGTTTTGAGGTTGCAGATGAAGCTGACGTGGTTTGAAGAGATTTTCGAAGAGTATAAATTATACTTTTACAACTTGAACCTCGTCTTTACCGAGTAAAATCAAGTATTTTTCAATATTTTCAATCGAATAGGCTCGTGATAAAGCCTCTTCGTATAGAGCTAACTGACCACGATAGCGGTCTACGAGTTGACTTGGTTCATCATAGCGGTCTGTCTTGTAGTCGAACAGAACGATTCTATCCTCATAAAGCAGATAGCCGTCCAAGATTCCACGGACAACAAAGTCTTCCTGACTCTTTTGGTCTCGTTTGAGCATGGAGAAAGGTTGCTCGCGATAAAGATGGTTGGTATTAGCGATAATTTCCTGACCGAGTGCTGTGTCAAAGAAAGCAAGAATTTTATCAAGATTGATCTTGTCTCTGACAGCTTGGCTAGTTTGAACTTGTTTGAGTGTTTCTGTTAGGCTAGCAAGCGTTGGTCTCTGGCTGAGATCCATTCTCTGCATGAGTTCGTGGGTAGCACTACCAATCTCAGCTCCTGTTATCTTTTCTTTGCTTGAAAAATCTGGTAAATCAAAACTAATTTTCTTGTCTACTGACTGGCCTTGACCTGCAATCTCGACACCTTCCATATCCATAACAGGTTCGTAGAATTTCTTGATTTGACTTGGAGTTTGAACACTAGGAAGTTCAATGGCTGCGCGGTGAAGAGTATTATAAATTTCCACTTCTTTCAGCATTTCAAGGGCTTCTTTGATGGTATCTGATTGACGATTGTCTGCTTGGGAGCTATCTTGGAGTGGACTCCTGGTTTCCAACTCTCCGATGGCTTCTCTAGTCAACTGATCTTTTCCAACAAAACGATAACTAAAGTTGAGATTGTCCTTAGTAAACACTTTACTGATAGCCCAAATCCAATCTTGGAAATTCTTGCCTTGAAGTCTAGTGTTGCTATTTAGTTTTCCATTTTTAGCTGCTGGGTATTCCTTGGCTTCCAGCTTTTCACGAGAACCCTTGCCGACAAGATAGAGTTTTTTCTCAGCCCTCGTCATGGCAACATAAAGGAGACGCATCTGCTCTGAATAGCTTGCTAGCTGTAATTCCTCTTCGTTCTGCCTATAGGTCAGGCTAGGAATGGAGAGTTTGATGGTTTTAGGATAGTGATCTTCCACTGCTCCAGTCTCCATTTTGGCAATATACTTGACACCTAGACCGTTTTTACGGCTGAGAATGACTTCTGACATAGAGTCTTGCTTGTTGAAATCTTGATCCATATTGAGAATAAAGACGTAAGGAAACTCTAGCCCTTTACTCTTGTGGATAGTCATGAGCTCCACTGCATCTTTTGGCGGTGCGACGGCCACGCTTGCAAGATCGTGCTGGGCTTCTAAAACTTGGTTAATCATACCAATAAAACGAGACAAGCCTTTGAAATTACTCTTTTCAAACTGGTCAGCTCGCAGAGCTAGGGCATAGAGATTGGCCTGTCTAGCAGGACCATTTGGCAAAGCTCCAACATAATCATAATAAAAACGGTCGTTGTAAATCCTCCAAATCAAGTCATAGAGAGAGTGGGTTTTGGCATACAGGCGCCAAGAAGCCAAGATATCCATGAATTGGTTTAGTTTCTCAGCTAGAGCTGAGTGAATCAAGACTTTTTGGCTACTTACCTGTTTTTGAGCATTGACCAGTTTCTCATAGAGATTTTCGTAGGCTTTATCCTCTGCTTTCTGAAGAGATAAACGTGCTAACTCGTCCTCATCAAAGCCAAACATAGGAGACTTCATAAGGGCAACCAAGGCATAGTCTTGAAGAGGATTGTGAATGACACGAAGGGTGTCTAGCATGACTTGCACTTCTAGAGATTGGAGATAATTGTTTTGCTCTCCATCAGTTTTGACAGGGATCCCATACTCAGACAGGGCGAGGAGAATCTGGTCATTACGACTGCGACTGGAGGTCAGAAGGGCAATTTCCTTAAAGGCAACACCTTGTTCCTGATGAAGTTTAAGGATTTCCTTGATAACTAAGCGCATTTCGCCTGTTAGTTTCGTTTCTGTTTGACTCTCTTCTTCCTCATTTGAGTCGTCCTTATCGTAGAGGAGCAATTCTGCTTTGTTTTCTGGATTAGGAGTCAGTTTGGTATTGGCAAAAACAAGCTGGTGCATGTTATCATAGTTGATTTCGCCGACCTCTTGGTCCATGAGACGTTCAAAGACATCATTGGTTGCTGACAGCACTTCTGAACTACTTCGGAAATTTTCCTTGAGGAGAATGAGCTTGCCTTCTTGGGGATTTTGCGCATAGCGTTGGAATTTCTCATTGAAAATCTGCGGATCTGCCTGACGGAAACGGTAGATAGATTGCTTGATATCCCCCACCATAAAGCGATTGTGGCCATTAGACAGCAATTCCAGCATTCGTTCTTGAATATGGTTGGTATCCTGATACTCATCGACCATGACTTCGTGGAAACGCTCCTGATAAGCTTCACGGACTTGCGGGAATTTCTCTAAAATCTCAATGGTGTAATGGCTGATATCAGCGAATTCAAAGGCATTTTCCTGACGTTTACGCTGACGATAAGCCTCCACAAAATCACCCATGAAGGCTTGGAAGGTTTTAGCTAGTTCCCATGTGTCTTGATGATAACGTTCTTGATAGTCGAGAATGGTTATCTGGTCTGACAGTTGTCCTAGTTTAGCAAAATGGGTCTTTCTCTCCTCGTTGTAGGCATCGGTCAGTGGCTTCAAATCAGCCTTACGACTGGCATTAGTCAGGGCCCGGCCGTTTTTCTCTTTCGAAATTGCGACAACACGCGCAAGTACTGCCTGATAAGCCTGACTATCGGACTCCTGATTTAGGGAGCCAATTTCATCCAGAATCAACTGAACATTTTCTAAATAGGCAGCTTTGGGAAACTCCTTGGCATCGTTATCCAGATGGTAACGGAAAAAGCTTTCCAAATTCCAAAGAGCTTGTTTGATTAGCTCAGTCAGTTTTTCTTTTTCACTGGTAAAATCAGCTTTTTCAAAACCTTTGAGGAAAGATTCACTCAGCCATTTTTTAGGATTACTGGTGGATTGGAGAAAGTCATAAATTTTATAGACTTGCTGGCGCAGCCCCCGTTCATCTTTTCCACGTCCAACAAAGTTTTTCAGCAAATGACTAAAGGTCTCTTTCTGCTTACCTTGGTAATGGGCTTCAAAGACCTCGTGGAAGACTTCGTTTTTTAGAAGGAGTTGCTCACTTTGGTTTTGTAAAATACGGAAATTAGGCGCAATATCAAGCAGATAGCCATGTTTACCAAGGAATTTTTGTGTAAAAGAGTCCATGGTAAACATGGCTGCGTTGGGTAGGTCTGCCAACTGGCGACCCAAGTGTTGTTTGAGGTCAACGTCATCGCTTTCTTGGATTTGTTGGCTGATTTTTTTCTCCAAGCGTTCTTTGAGTTCAGTCGCAGCCTTGACGGTAAAGGTTGAGATAAAGAGTTGAGAAATTTCGACACCACGCGCCAATTGGTCCAGAATACGCTCGGCCATGACAAAAGTCTTACCAGAACCAGCCGACGCTGAGACAAGGATATTTTGACCAGAAGTGTAGATAGCTTCGATTTGCTCGGCAGTTTTCTTTTGTTCCTTGCTCGAATTTGCTTCTGCTTCTTGCAGTTTTTGAATTTCCTCCTCAGTTAAAAAGGGAATAGGCTTCATCGATTCAACTCCTCTCTTATTTTTTCAAACCAAGCTTGCTTGAGTTTTTCTCCGACCAGACGCTTGCCATCAGCTAGGTCCAACTTTTCTAGGAAACGGGCTTGGCCCAAGTGGTAATTGGCTTCAAATCCTGTAATAGCCTGATGTTGCTGAACATATGGTGCAATACTTCTGCCATTTTCAGTATAAGGGTTAATGGCGAACTGACCGTCTAAAATCTTCTCAGCTGCTTTCTTGTAAAGATGGGCATTATAGTCCAGTAGGAGCTGGAATTCCTCATCCGTCAGCTGATTGGCCTTGTTTTTATTGTAAAATTCGCCCAAATGACTGCTTTCTTTTTCTAAAAAGAGGCCTTGGTATTTCATTGACTTGCTGGCTTCTACTACTGCACCTGCCAGACTTTTAACGGCCATGAGAGATTGGACAGGCTCAGCCATTTCCAGGTACATAGCGCCGAAAAAGTTCTGCTCCCCTTCTCTTTTTAGGGCAGCTAAATAGGTTGGCAGTTGGGAATTAAGACCATTAAAGAAATGAGGAAATTGGAACTGGGTCAGACTAGACTTGTAGTCTACTACTCCAATCGCTCCATCAGCTTTCAATCGGTCAATGCGGTCAACCTTACCTCGTACAAAGACACTCCGTCCATTGTCCAATTGAATAAAGGCCTGCTCTTTTCCATCAAAATTCGCTTCCTCTTTGATGGTTTCGATGGCTGGATTGTGTCGGAGAATATGTCCAGTCGTGCGAGCTATATCAAGTAGAACTTCCTTGGTAAACTGGGCTTCCAAACTTTCCTGATAAATTGCTTCAAATTCGCGTTCTTGACTGGTTTCTTGGATAGCTTGTTCTAAACGTTTGTCAAAGGAATCTTCGTCAGGCAACTGCAAGGCGCGTTCAAAAATGCGGTGCAAGAAATTCCCGTGACTACGGGCATCAGGACGCAGGCGTAATTCTTCTTGTAAGCCTAAAACGTAGCGAAGAAAATAACTGTATTGGTTCCGGTAAAACTCCGTCAAACCAGAGGTAGAGAGGTAAAATTCCTTGTCAGCTGGATAGAGAGCCTGCAAGGTATCCTTGGTCAACTGCTTACTGCTTGGACTGGTTGGGAGGGCTGGATTTTCCAGACCTTGCTGGTCTAGTTTTTTACTCATGACACGCGCCAGAACCTTAATAAATGTCAAATCTTGCTCCCTATCTCTCGTCTCGCCCTGCTGGTGATAAGCAACTAGACTAGACAAAAGACTGTGATATGACCCCATATCTTCCTTAGACAGCCTTTTGTGATTCATCCTCTTCTCTTTTCGACTAAATCCAAAATGGACCAGTTCTTGAAGATAGGCTGCCTCCTTACTTTCACTTTCATTAAAAAGGCTTGGAGCTGACAAGACCAACTGCTTACGAGCAGAATTGACCAAGGAAAGCATAGTGTAGCGATTTTTCTTGAGATTTTCACTGCTGGCAATCAGCAATTGTGCCCCTTCCTCTGTCGCTTGGTTTAGGTTTTGCCTTTCTTCATCTGTCAAAAGACTGGTATTTTGCGCGATTTTTGGTAAATTGTCCTGTGTTAGCCCAATGGCGTAGACAAAGTCAGCCGTTAAGGGCGCAATCAAATCGTAACTCTGCACCAGAACGGTGTCCACTGTCGCTGGAATGGTACGGTATTGAGATAGGTTCATTCCAGAATGGAGCAAGGCTAGGAAGTCCTCTAGACTAACCTGTGAACCAGCAAAAACGGTCGCAAATTGTTCTAAAACATGACAGAATGCCTTCCAAACCTCGGCTTGTCTTTCCTGTTCAAGAGCTTCCATAGTGGCTGTTAAGTCATGCAACTGCTTGGTCACCGCTCCCTCTTTTAGAAAAGAGTTCCACTTTTGCAAGAGATTTTCAGCCTTTTGTTTTCGGCTAGCAAAGAGGGTTTCAAGAGGTGTTAAAATACGCAGACGAAGAGTATTTAAACGCTCTAAATCAAATTTTCCATGGTGGGATTTGGTGAAGGCTTGCTGAAAGGCTGGCAAGCCATTGATACCAAGATAGCGGATATATTGCTCAAAAGCATCAATATCAGCCTGACTAAGGTCGGTATACAAACCTGTTCTAAGAAGGTTTATCAAATCCTCCTGACGAAAACGATAGCGTTTCAAAGCTAAAATAGACTCGACAAACTGTGTCAAGGGATGATGAGCCATGGATTCGCTTCTACCAAGATAAAAAGGAATCTGATACTGGTCAAAAATGGTTTTCAGCGATAACTGGTAAGAAGCTACATCCCCCAAGAGAATACGAAAATGCTTGTAGCTCAGGACTGAGTTCTCATGCAATTTCTGACGAATGCTACGGGCTACCAACTCCAACTCCTCCTTTTGTGTCAAGCAAGACCAGATTTGTAAGTTTTCACGGTCCTTCTGATCGACATCCAATGTTAATTCTGAAAAGTCATAAGAAGACTCCAGCAAACGAGAGGCTTTGTCAAAGCTATCCCTCTTCTCATGAGTCTGAGAACGGTCTTGAGCAGGAGTTTGGTATTTAGAGGCTAGATGATGGAGAAACTCCACACTGGCTTGGTAGAGATTGCCTTCAGCGAATGGACTGGTATAAGCTTTCTTACTAGCATAAACCCCAATAACAATCTCAACACCCTTGCCATGAAGTAAGTCCACAATCCGCTCTTCCTCAGCAGAAAAACGGGTAAATCCATCAATAACCAAGGCGATTTGAGTAAAATCACTACTAACTTTGTTATTCTCAATAGCCTCAATCAAATGGGACAACTGATTTCCTTGAGCCAACTGGCTTTGATTGAGATAGGCCGTTACCTTCTCAAAAATCAAGAGTAAGTCTGCTCGCTTGTCTTCATCCGTCAAACTCTCCAAGTCTAAAAAACTCATCTGAGCTTTGGTCATCTCGTGGTAAAATTCAATCAACTGCTGGATAAATTGAGGATCCTGCTTGATAGCTCCATAAACACGCAAGTCCTTGGGGTCAAGTTCTGCAAGGCATCTGTAAAAGACCATCCCAAGACCGATGTCATCTAGACTAGTCTTGGCAGGCAAGTCATTCAAGACTAGGTAACGAGCCATTTGAGCAAAGCGCGTGACGGTAATCGCAAAAGAAGCCTGCTGGGACAAGCATTCCAGCACGGCGCGTTCCTTTTCAAAAGAAAGAGAGTTGGGAGCGATGTAGAAGACTCGCTTGCCAGCAACAACTAGCTCCTCCGCCTCTCTGGTTAGAATTTCAGTCAAAGAAGTCCGAATATCAGTATAAAGTAATTTCATCTCTGCCTCGTTGGAATTTTTCATTACCCTATATTATACCATGATTAGTCTCGTAAATCTGTTAAAATATTTAGGCCATCCATTCTTTTCTTCATCATCTGCTAAATATTAAATACTTAGCTTTACTTGTATATAGAATAAATCTGCCTACTGAAAATCACATAATAAAAAAAGCCTCGGTAACAAGGCTTTGAGTTTTATGATTGTTTCTTAGGTACGGAATACACTTCAATGTGTTGTCCTAGTACCTTGATGTCGACTGGTAGATTATCTGATTTATCGCCATCGACATCCGACTCTAATTCGATATCAGAAGAAATTTTAATAGTAGGTGCTTTTATATATTCAATATTCTTGATAGAATGATTGAACTATAGTAAATTGAAACTAGAATAGTACACCGTGGATGCTAAAATATTTCTAGAAATTAATTTGATTTCCCTAATCAAGCTGTTCGTATATTATTTCAACCTACTATAAATCGTCTAAGAGAAACAACCGATAAGAATTGGCACAAAAGCGACCGTATTTTTGTTACCAATACAGGAAAACCAGTTCATAGTTCCGTCTTGAGCAAGTCTCTCCAGCGAGCAAACGAACGCCTTAAAAAAACCAATTCCCAAACATCTGTCTCCTCACATCTTCAGACACACCACTATTAGCATCTTAGCAGAAAATAAAATTCCTTTAAAAACAATCACGGACGGGGTTGGTCATTCCGACTCTGAAGTCACTACTTACATCTACACCCACGTCACAAAGAACATGAAAGATGAAGCAATCAATGTACTAGATAAAGTTATGAAAAAGATTTTTTAAAAAGTTTTGCCTCTCAAAATCGAGTAGGGGATAAT
>NZ_VMMW01000104.1:0-4037 GCF_013277425.1 Streptococcus sp. 79 | reverse complement strand
AGGTCGACAAATCACAATTTGCTTGTGAGATAGCTATAAAAGTGTGGAGAAATAGCTTGAAATTTAGTATAATATAGCTAAACTATTTGTTTAAAGTGAGAAAAAAATGGGAAATTTTAGCTTTCTTTTAAAAAATGACGAATATGAATCTTTTTCAAAACCTTGCATTGAAGCTGAGAATATGATTGCTACATCAACTGTGGCTACTGCCTTTATGGCGCGTCGTGCTTTAGAGCAGGCTGTCCATTGGATATATAGTCACGATTCATATTTAGAAGCTCCCTATCGTGCTACTCTATCTTCTTTAGTATGGGATGATGATTTTAGGGATATCGTAGATTCTGAACTCCACAAGCAGATAGTTCTGTTGATTCGGTGGGGAAACCATGCTGCTCATGGTGGTGAAATTAAGGAACGAGAAGCGATTTTAGCTTTGCATCATTTGTATCAGTTTGTTAATTTTATCGATTATTGTTACAGCAATGAATTTGTGGAGCGTTATTTTGATGAGAAGTGCTTACTACTTTCAGCAAACATCAAATACCGAGAAACTCCACAATCTATGATAAAGTTACAAGACAGTTTACCAGAACTGCCTGATTTTCATGAACAGATGGCTGCTCAGTCCGTAGAAGTTCAAGAGACTTATACTGAAAAACGTGAGACTGCAGCGCAACGGCAAGATGTGCCTTTCCATATTGATCAATTATCTGAGGCAGAGACAAGAAAGCTCTTTATTGATATTGATCTCCGTCTAGCAGGATGGATATTTGAAGAAAACTGTCGTGTTGAGATAGCTGTTGATGGTCTCAAGCACGGTTCAGGAATTGGTTACTGTGACTATGTACTTTATGGTAAAAATGGGAAAATTTTAGCGATTGTAGAGACTAAAAAAGCCTCTGTCAATCCAGAAGTAGGGGAAGTACAGGTCAAAGAATATGCTGAAGCTCTGGAGAAACATATCGGCTATCAGCCAATTTGCTTTATTACAAATGGGTTGAAGCACTATATACTTGATGGTCCGAACCGCCGCCAGATTGCAGGCTTTTACTCTCAAGAAGAATTGCAATTAGTGATGGATAGACGTCATCTTCAAAAACCACTTGAGGATATTTCTAGTAAAATTAGAGACGATATTTCCGGGCGTCACTACCAAAAACATGCGATTGCAAGCGTTTGTGAAGCTTTCTCTAATCATCGTAGACAGGCACTTTTGGTTATGGCAACTGGGGCTGGGAAAACTCGTACAGCAGTTTCTCTAGTTGATACCTTATCACGTCATAACTGGGTAAAAAACGTTCTCTTCTTAGCCGATAGAACTTCCTTGGTTAAGCAAGCCTATGATTCGTTTAGAAAATTACTCCCAGATCTTTCCGTTTGTAACTTCTTAGAAGATAAAGAAGGAGCTCAATCAAGTCGCATGGTCTTTTCAACTTATCCGACCATGATTGGAGCGATTAGTGGTCAAGAAGAAGTAAATCAACGCCCTTTCACTGTTGGGCATTTTGACCTTATCATAATTGACGAATCTCACCGTTCTATTTATCAGAAATACAAGTCCATTTTTGATTATTTTGATGCAAGGATTGTAGGCTTAACCGCTACTCCGCGTCAAGATTTAGATAAAAACACCTATGGATTCTTTAATTTGGAGAATGGGGTTCCAACATATGCATATGATTTGGAAGAAGCTGTTAAAGACGGATATTTAGTAGCCTATCATTCTATCGAAACCAAACTGAAACTACCTACGGATGGTCTACATTATGATGATTTGTCCGAAGAAGAAAAGGAACATTTTGATAGCAAATTTGAAGACGATAGCTGTGAAAAAGATATTGATGGGAGTGTGTTTAATTCTTTTATTTTCAATAAAAGTACAGTAGAAATTGTTTTAAATGAACTCATGACAAGAGGAATTCAGACAGCCTCGGGGGATGAAATTGGTAAAACTATTATTTTTGCTAAAAATCATGACCATGCGGAATATATCAGAGGTATTTTTAACAACCGCTATCCTGAAAAAGGGAGCGACTATGCTCAGGTGATTGATTATAGTATTAAGCATTATCAGACCTTGATTGATGATTTTAAAATTAAGGAGAAGTATCCTCAAATTGCGATTTCTGTCGATATGTTAGATACAGGTATTGATGTACCAGAGGTTGTTAATTTAGTCTTCTTCAAGAAAGTACGCTCTAAAACTAAGTTTTGGCAGATGATTGGTCGAGGAACCCGTCTATGTAAAGATTTATTTGGACCTGAGCAGGATAAGGAAAACTTCTTGGTATTTGATTATGGGGACAATTTTGATTATTTTCGTGCAGATCCAAGAGATGGAGAGGGTCGTCACATTGTTTCGTTGACTCAGCGTTTATTTAATATCAAAGTGGACTTGATTCGAGAACTTCAGGGACTCCAATACCAAGAAGATCAGTTTGCGAGAGCATACCGTCAGGAGCTTGTTTTAGAACTTCAAGGTCGTATAGAGAGCTTAAATGAGTTGGACTTCAGGGTTCGTATGGTTTTAGATACAGTTTATAGCTATAGGAAATTGGAAAGTTGGCAGAATCTAACTGCTGTTACAAGTGAAACCATTCAAAAAAATCTCTCTCCGCTTTTATTTGATGAAGATAAAGAAGATGAGATGGCGAGGAGATTTGATTTGTGGTTGCTTCATATTCAGTTGGGGCAACTGACAGCTAAATCTTCCACTGTTCATATTTCCCAAGTGATGAAGACGGCTAGAGCTCTTTCTGCTATTGGTAATATTCCGCAGGTTTTTGAGCAGGCTGAAATTATCAGGAAAGTACAGGAGCCTGAATTTTGGAAAGAAGTTAACTTGTCTGATTTGGAAAAAATTCGTCTTGCTATTCGAGATTTATTACAGTTTTTGGATAAAACAGACCGTAAACCCTACTATGTTAACTTTGAAGATCGTATACTCTCTACTGTTCACGAGAGCACAGCATTTTTACAGGTCAACGATCTTCGATCTTATAATGAAAAAGTTGAGCATTACTTGAAAACTCATCTGGATGACGAGTCCATTTCTAAGCTATACCATAATAAAAAGTTGACATCTGATGATATGCTTGCACTTGAAAAATTGCTCTGGGAAAAATTAGGTAGCAAATCAGACTACCAACATCATTATGAAAATAAGGCAATTCCGAGATTGGTGCGTGAGATTATTGGCTTAGATAGAGAGTCTGCCAATCGTATTTTTTCTAAATTTTTGTCGGATGAGAACCTTAATGCTAGGCAGATTTCATTTGTAAAATTGATTGTAGACTACATTGTAGAAAATGGTTTTTTAGAGACGAAAGTGTTAACACAAGAGCCGTTTAAATCTTATGGATCTGTTCAACTACTCTTCCAACACCAACTACCAGTACTTCGTAATATTGTTCAAACCATTGAGCTCATCAATGATCGAGCTGGAGAAGCGGCTTAAATTCTAAAGTGAGTGCCATGCTGAGACTCATTTAAAATTAAAAAGAGTAGAAATTTATGCTATATATGAGAAGTTTTATTAGGAAGAATGTCATCGTTTTCCTAGAATACAGTATCAGTTGTTAAGTGGTTTATAAATTTCAAAGTAGATACTTGTACCACGATGTTTGCTGATCGAGTTATTAACAAAAGAGCTACTTTGATTTTAAAGAAATAGAAAACAAAAAGCCGAGCAAGAATTCAATTGCAGGAAAAAATGAAGTAATACTCAATGAAAATCAAAGAGCAAACTAGCCGCAGGCTGCTCAAAACACGGTTTTGAGGTTGTAGATAAGACTGACGAAGTCAGCTCAAAATATGGTTTTGAGGTTGTAGATGAAACTGACGAAGTCAGCTCAAAACATGGTTTTGAGGTTGTAGATGAAACTGACGAAGTCAGCTCAAAACATGGTTTTGAGGTTGTAGATGAAACTGACGAAGTCAGCTCAAAACATGGTTTTGAGGTTGTAGATGAAACTGACGAAGTCAGCTCAAAACACGGTTTTGAGGTTGTAGATGAAACTGACGAAGTCAGCTCAAAA
>NZ_VMMW01000103.1:0-1018 GCF_013277425.1 Streptococcus sp. 79 | reverse complement strand
AACTCCGATTGAAGGAGGAAAAAGAGAAAGAAGAAAGGCAGAAATTGTTCAAGAATTAATGTCTGATTTTTCTTTAGATCTTCTTTTAAAATCCAATAAACTAGCTCGTTTGACCTACTACTATCACTTGAAACAGCTAGATAAACCAGATAAGGACCAAGAGCTTAAAGCTGAAATTCAATCCATCTTTATCGAACACAAGGGAAATTATGGTTATCGTCGGATTTATTTAGAACTAAGAAATCGTGGTTATCTAGTAAATCATAAAAGAGTTCAACGCTTGATGAAAGTACTCAATTTACAAGCTAAAATGCGACAGAAACGAAAATATTCTTCTCATAAAGGAGATGTGGGTAAGAAGGCAGAGAATCTCATTCAACGTCAATTTGAAGGCTCTAAAACAATGGAAAAGTGCTACACAGATGTGACAGAATTTGCCATTCCAGCAAGTTCTCAAAAGCTTTACTTATCACCAGTTTTAGATGGCTTTAATAGCGAAATTATCGCCTATAATCTTTCAACTTCACCCAACTTAGAACAAGTACAAACAATGTTGGAACAGGCATTCAAAGAGAAGCACTACGAGAATACGATTTTCCATAGTGACCAAGGCTGGCAATATCAACACGATTCTTATCATCGGTTCCTAGAGAGTAAGGGAATTCAAGCATCCATGTCACGCAAGGGCAACAGCCCAGACAACGGTATGATGGAGTCCTTCTTTGGGATTCTGAAATCGGAAATGTTTTACGGTTATGAGAAGTCGTTTCAGTCGCTTAAGCAATTGGAACAAGCTATTGTAGACTATATTGATTACTACAACAATAAACGAATTAAGGTAAAACTAAAAGGACTCAGTCCTGTACAATACAGAACTAAATCCTTAATCTTATGCGTTTTGTTATGCAAAAATCACTGGAGTTTCCATACATATTAAGAGGAAATAGTTGAAATCAGTTCTTTTAATAACCATTGAATACCATATACTACATTTACCTCAAATATGATATAGGCCGTA
>NZ_VMMW01000102.1:0-10553 GCF_013277425.1 Streptococcus sp. 79 | reverse complement strand
TCCCCTCTATACACCCCGATAACTGCATAAATCTTGATGTGCGTGTCTTCGGCTGGTGGGAAGTCTAGGATGATGTCTTCGTACTTGTCATTGAGTGATACGAGGCGTAAGCGTCCGTTTTCGGTATAGATCTTCTTAAAGTAAGAACGGTCTCCGTATGCGATAACTGCTAGGTCTCCGTTATAGGTGGTCAGTCCTTTGTCTACTAAATAGAGAATATCTCCGTCTTGGTAGTCAGGCTGCATGGAGTCTCCGCTGACCTTAGTCGCAATATCGTGATGTGGTGGTTGCTCGTCGACCTCTATAATCTCTCTGTCTGTATCGTCGTACCCAAATCCATAGTTAAATCCAGAAGCTGCGGCTGTCTCAGATACAACCTCAACTTGGTACAAGTCGAGAACTTTCTCCGATACTTCGTTTATCTTCGTTTCTTCTTCGTTTTGACTCTCCCAAAGCTCCTCAGAGGTTCGAAGAACGATTTTTTTATTGTCAGTGTTTAATTTTCGAGCTGTATTTGTAATTTTTTCTAAAAGGGAGTCTGATTGTGCGGTAGAAATCTTGTTTTCAATAAGGTCAGATTTATTTATATTAAAATAGTTTGCCAAAAGTTCAATTTTACCAATCCGAGGATAAGTTATTCCTTTCAGCCAATCACGAACTGTAGTGTATTTTAAATCCAAGTCTGCGCATAATGTATTTCTGTCTACCCCTTTTTGCTTCATGTAAAAACTTAGATTATTGGCAAAAATTTCTTTATTTTCGACTGTCATTTCCGTCCCTCCTTATATAGTATATTTTACGGCAAAAACGCAAAAAAGTAAAGAATAAAATAAAAAATCGCGAAAAAAACGTAAAAAACACTTGACATTGCGGTTAAACCGCAGTATAATATAATCAAGCTTAAGGAAAAGGAGGTAAGGCAAATGATGGAACACATCATAAAAAGCCTAGCAACCAAGGACACTGCAACCGTCATCTTGGCACTAGGCTTAATCAGAGAAGCACGTTTGTGGCACAAACAAATCTTAGAACACAAACGTAAGCTTCAAAACAAAAAGTAGAGAAAGGGGCGACGCCCCAACCTCTACTTGATAGTGTACCATCATTTGCCGTGAAAAGCAATGAGTGAAGAAACTGGATTGATAATCCTAGCAGGATTTGTGATTGTATCTTTTACTATTCGTCAGATAGTGAAGTGCCGATGTGATAAACAAGGGAAGGAGTAGAAAAATGGAAAGTGTTGAAATTGTTGAACTAATAAAAGTTACATTTAAACGGGGGAAAGGAACAGAAGATGATCCGATTAGAGTTGTAACTCAGTATTGGGACAAAGAAAATGTATTAATCTTTGAGAAAGATTAATTATCTCTTCTTTCGATAGAATTTCGGTAGGAATCAGGTAATAGGTTATATATGTCTAGAATTTTTTTAGGTTGTGTGATTCGATTATCTACAATCAAGTTGATAAAACTTAACAATGATAAAGCCAACTCTTTGTTATCTTTTATGTCTATTTGACCTGGATGTACAGCATTATTCCCTATTACTCTAACACTGTCTAGCATTTGTTGGATTTCTATTGGCATTCCTTTAGAGACAAGACTTCCAATTTGGGTATTTAAATCTTTACCTTGTGCGTTTAAATGAGCAACAAGCTTTTCAATAGCTAGACGGGATAGAGCTGCAGAAGCTCTAGGCGATATATTTAGAACTTCTCCAGCTTCAATATAGATTTCTTTCACATCATCAGGCATATCATTATTAGGTTTAGGTACTCCTTCGGCAACATTTGGGAAAATTAATGTCGACGTTGCATCGCTTGTGTTTAATACTATCCTGGAGCCATACGTTATTTGGATTTCATTTGTTATCCAAATAGAAAATTGATTACAAGCCTGACATTGTGCAATTATAATAAATTTGATAGATTCTTTGTAATCTCTATTGATATCAATAGGATTATAAGTCCATAAATGGGAAGAGAAACCTGAACATACAGGGCATTGAAATGCTTTTGAATTGCCTGCGAAGCGACTGCCTAGGCTTAATTTAGAAAGATCAAATGACATATTTTTTCTCCAATCGTTTTATTTTGATTATACCACATTTGAAAGGGGGGTGAGAAAATGAGACCAAGACGATATCCGTATAGTGGGAAAAGAAAAAAGCAATCTGATAGACAGATCGCTAAGTTAAAAAGAGATATTGATGTAAATCGTACAAATATATCATCTTTAAAATTCGTTATAGAAACTTTAAGTAACCATCAGAATTATCGATAACTTGATAACCTTGAGCAGTTGCTTCTTCGATAATTTCAGCTTTAGACATTTCAAAATCAGATAACTGAATTACTGCGCTAGGTTTATCAGTAGTCGACTCTGAAAAATAAGATAATAGAATATTATCGAGATTTTCCCAGGTTAGTTTCTTAACAACGTGGTTTGGCTTATGGCTAAGCTTACTCATTTTTTGAACCTCCTTTCTGCTGAAGTTTTGACTAAAACGGGAGAGGTCTTAGTCAAGAGTATTATAGCAATTTAGGAGGATATTACATCAGTCTTGAGGCTGATATAGGAGGTTGAATGGAAGATAAAATTATCGAACTTGCTGATTACTTCATCAGCGAATCTACAACGTACAGAGAAGCTAAAATAGCGTGTGAGAAGCTATTGAAACAAGTCAGCCATGAGATTGAACTCAGGGCGCTGGAAAGTAGGACGAGGGGGGACGATAATGGAACAGCCGCATGTTAATGTTGATATTTCTGGTATGGAAAAATTAGCAGAAGTAACTCAAGAGGAGACTGAAAAAATATTAAGTTATGATGAAATCGAATTGCTAAAACCAATTACTCATCTTCATAAATCTATCTTTAGGCAAACAGAATACTTATCAGAGCAGTTGACTGAAAGGTTTCATCACCTTGAGGACTACAATAGTCCCATAGATGAAGAAACAATTAGATTAGCTGAGGTGACTATAGAATTTTATAATCTACTAATCAAGTCTCCTAGTATTAGTACAGTTGTCAAGGAGATTGTGAGCGAGGGACATAAGAGTTAAAGCGGTTAAGGCATCATTAACACTATCTGGATTGTAGTATTTAAGTTTATGTGCTTTGGAATTACGATAAAGATGTGCGATTGTCAGAAGTAAATTCTTCAATCCTTTATATTCACTTTGTTCGTCAAGAGTCTGTAATTTATTTCCGTTGATAATCATAACGGGTTCTTTGATTTTAAAACATTGGTCTATTAGACTTGCTGAGTCCAGAGACGAACCGGTTAGTAAACGAATGCGGTGAAAGATTCCTTTACTTGCTTCAAATACAGCATGAAAATAATTTTCTTGTAAGAGTTCCTGGGTGCAGAATTTTAAAACATTTGGATGAACATTTAATGTTCTCAACATATGATCAAGTGATTCAAATCGTTTCTTTGCCTCAACTAATGTTTTTGAAGCAGTAGTAATAACTACATGTCCATTATCTGATATGGCAAGGCCTTTTAGGGAAAGAACGACATTTAGTTTTAATCTTAAGTTTTCAAAATCTGAAACTTTATCGATGTACCGCAAAGGATTGCAGATATACTCAATTACAAGTTTGATATTAGATTCATCTTGTGTTTTGTTGAGTATATCAGACATGATATTGTGAACTCTATAGTGTTTATTGAGTCCAGAGTTCTGGTCGTTTTGGGAATATCCTAAGACTTCTCCCATCCTTGTGATTTCAGAATGTGAAACATAATCAGATAGTATTTTACTGATTGTATCTACAAATTGTGTATCAATACTTAACATAGTAAACCTCGTTTTTATTCTATTATACCAAATTTAGAAAGGAGGTAGGAACGTGACGAAAATGACATTAAAAACACTAAGAACACTCAAAAACTGGAGACAAAGTGATGCGGCAGCAGCTGTGAATGTATCAGTTGATACGTGGGGGCATTGGGAACGTGGGATAACAGAACCTAGTGTTTCGAAAGCATATCAAATCGCTAGTGTTTTCGATGTATCAGTAGATGATATTATTTTTTTATCCGATATTGCGGTTTGACCGTAATAAAAGAGTAGAAAGGAGAGCGTATGACAGATTTTAAAGATTTAGATTGCCAGTTCATCTTTCAGGAATCCAACTGAAGATTATACAGCTGTTAGTAATAGTTTTATCAACGATCCTGCGCTGGATTTTACAGCTGTCGGTATCATGATGGTGGCACTGGCTAATCACCCAAACTGGCAAGTCTATCCAGAAGAAATAGCTAAGCGGAAAGGTGTTAGTCGAGACACAGTTGATAGCTACTTCAAAATATTAGAAAAAAATGGCTACCTACGAATTGTTAAAAAAGGCATGGGACGTGGTAAAGGAGTTCGTGTTTTCAGATTTTTCTCAGATGTAAAAATATCTGATTTCCAATTCGATATTATGAAACAGAGATTAAATGAAAGTATATCTAAGTTATCCACAGGTTAGAATTTACATTTTCGATTTTTACAAATCTGTATTTTACAAATCTGTATTTTACAAATCAGAAAATTTAGGCA
The DNA here is from genome assembly GCF_013277425.1 of Streptococcus sp. 79. Classification (NCBI taxonomy): domain Bacteria; kingdom Bacillati; phylum Bacillota; class Bacilli; order Lactobacillales; family Streptococcaceae; genus Streptococcus; species Streptococcus sp. 79. Next base: position 5,999 of record NZ_VMMW01000102.1, on the reverse strand, counting down.
CTAATAAATATTAACTAACAACAAGTATTAAATAACAATAAATATTAACTAACAACAAGTCCTACTTATCTTAATAAATAAAAGAGAGGTTAGAAAAAATAAATACAATGGAGAAAGAAATGAGACCAAGACGATATCCGTATAGTGGGAAAAGAAAAAAGCCTATCAATTTTCAGATAGACTTAGAAAAATTTAAGCGTCTTAGCTATGAAGCCATTCATGATACTTCTCAAGTAACTCAATAGGAGGAAGGAATAAAATGATTCACCATTATATAACTCACTATGCCAGCAATGGGAAAGATTACGCCGAAGCATGGATTCAAATTGATTTTTTGGGAATGTGCTTTTGTGTATGGAAAAAGCGTACAACCATTGAACGATTGTACGCAAACGAAGATTAGACTTTTTTCCAACCGTTGCCTTTAGCAGATGTCGGAGGGAGCCGATCACCTTTTCCGATAGTTGCGGTATGACCATTAGTAACTTTTCCGCCACGAGGTCCTACCTCTACATAGCGACCAGGTTTCTGATTATCTGTTCCAGGTTTTATTGGAGTATTTGCCATACTATCTCCTCCTTTCTATTGGAATTTTGACTAAAACGGTGAGAGGTCCTAGTCAAGAGTATTATAGCAATTTAGGAGGATATTACATCAGTCTTGAGGCTGATATAGGAGGTTGAATGGAAGATAAAATTATCGAACTTGCTGATTACTTCATCAGCGAATCTACAACGTACAGAGAAGCTAAAATAGCGTGTGAGAAGCTATTGAAACAAGTCAGCCATGAGATAGAACTCAGGGCGATGGAAAGTAGGACAGTATGAAAGAAGCAGTAAAGGAATTTCTAAAATTCAGGAGCCGATTTACAAAAATAGAATGGTTTGAAATTAACCAAGCTATCGAAGCTCGTTTAAATCAAAAAGCCGACCAGTTGAAACTGGACGACTTAGATTTAGAAATCATTTCTAGCAGACTAGAAAAAGTTATCTAGAAACGATTTGAATGAACATTGGATGGATACGATAGTCAGCGCCACGATAGTGAATGTAGATATAATCCTGATGGTACATCGAGTTTGCTTCAGGTTTAGAAATTGGTGAGTAGAGTTCTGCATTTTCTTCCCACCAAATGTAAGGATTAGCCATATTTGGTTCCATTACACAATCGTCGTCGGCTGATAGGTTCACCCAATTTCCGCAAAGACATGCGTGAATTTCAGTCATAATATTACCTCCTTTCTGGTTTCATTATAGCAGAAAAGGAGATAGCAAAAAAGCACCTGACGGCAATCAGGCGCATACTTAAATATTCAACATGATTATAACACGAAAGGAGCAAAAATGGAAACAGTTCAAATCGTGAGAATTAAAGACGTGATCATCGAGAAGATTTCTGCAAACGATGAAGAACTAGAGCACATCTTTGGATGTTCAAAACGACAAGCGGGAGATATGAGGCGAGAGATGAAAAAATTACCTAGTCAACAAAAATACCTTAGAAACGATGGTCAGCTTGTCACAATCAAAGGTTTTGATGCTTATCTGCAATATCGAGGCAGTCAATCATGGAAGAAAGAAATGTCTAAAACCGTTAAGATGACACGATAGCAGAATAATAACTACTAACTTTACAACAAACTACTACTAATCTAAATAAAAGAAAGGGATAACTGAGTTATCCACAGGAGAAAAACAATGATTAACAAAGACCAAATTATCAAAGCGCAACAGGAAAAAATTGAACGCATTGAACAGTTACAAAAAAAGCTACATAAATTATCTACGCTTGGATTGCTAACTACAAAACTTTTGGGGCTACCTAATGAGTTAGAAAAGCCGTTGAAAGTAACCCACGACATCTCACATGTCATCAAGGATGTATTGGATGGCATGAGCCCAAGTGAGGCGATTAAGCAGAATATGGCAGAAGAAGATGATGAAGAGGAAGAATAATGTTTGAACCACCATTAGTTAGCCAGCTTTTAGGAACTGGCGCAGTGATTTTAGGATTTATCATCGCAGGGTTTATAGCTCATCAGTTGGATAAGCAGGAAGAGGAGAAAATCCGCCAGAAGGAAGAAGAAAGACGAGAAGAGCAAGAATTTGCGTCTATGATTATCCAAGGTTACAACCAAGCATACGAACGTGGTAGAGAGGCACAGCGACAAGAAATCCGCAAGAATATCCGCAGAGAGTTCAAAGGCTTCACCTACGACAACGAACCGCCTCAAGGATTGCGCCCTGAGCCTCTAGCCTTGCCAGAACCACGAAGATCACGCTATGAAAAGTATTTGGGGTAGAGCAAAGGAGACGCTAATGACTAGAATTGAACTTGAAAACCGTGTATGGCTTTTGGCCAATCATGAAGAAAAAAACGAATTGCTGGATCTTGGGCTAACATCAAAGGCTAGATATGTGAAACGAGTGCTGGAACTTGGAAAGGTGTATGCTCATGTTTGATTACGACATAGATATAATGCAACCGCCTGAAGAACGTGAAGAACTTGACCCAAGCCAGTACATCTATGTTGGCTGTGGGCAGTATCGATACGTGGGGGATGAAGTATGATTCAGGAGCTACACGAAGAAATCGATAATTGGCGAGCTGAATATATTCATCTTGGCCGAGAGCTCGGGGAAATCATCAACGAGCAACAAAATATTATTTTGAAATTGCAAAACGAAAATAGACACTTAAAACGTGAAAATTGGAATTTGAAGAAGACGAAAGGAAGAAGATGAAGAAACGATTATATTACAAAAAATGGAAACAAGAACTTAGAGAGGAAATGAAAGCAGAAACTGATGGCGAGTATCTAACCGAGAAAATGGTTAGAAAAATGAGTATTAACGACATGTTACATTATTTTCGAAAATTAGCATTAGAAGATGCAGGATACTGTGGGACAATGTTTAATTACTAAAAGAAAAAGGAAAAGGAAATGACACAGATAGCTAACAAAGGGAAGTCATTTATAAGAGCAGAGATCTCTGAAAAACAAAAAGAATATATCAGACTTCTTGCTGGATTAAGAGGTGTGACAACACAAGAACTTTTAGGTCAAATTGTAGAACGCTTCATTGACCGGAATTTACAACTTATCCAAGATTACAACAATGAATTGGATAACTTAAACAGTAAGTCTAGCCGCAGAATTAACATGAATACATAGGAGAAGAACAAAATGACAAACGAATTGACACATAAACAATTTTTTAACTCACCAGCAGTAAAACAGAAATTCTCAGAAGTCGTAAATGGCAACGGTCAGCAATTTGTTGCGAGTTTGCTGAGTGTCGTAACAAACAACAATCTACTTGCTAAGGCTACAAATGAAAGCATCATGACCGCTGCTATGAAGGCAGCAGTACTAAACCTACCAATTGAGCCGAGTCTTGGTTATGCGTATATCGTTCCTTACAAGAACCAGGCACAGTTTCAGATTGGATATAAAGGTTTGATTCAACTTGCACAACGAAGTGGACAAGTCACACGCTTGAACGCTGGGGAGGTCTATGAAAGCCAATATAAAGGGTTTAATCCACTTACTGAAGATCTTGAAGTGGACATGACTGCTATTCCAAAAGAGAAAGAAAAAGTCGTTGGTTACTTTGCATTCATGCGATTGGGCAATGGATTTGAAAAAACAGTTTTTTGGACTAAGGAACGAGTTCAAGCTCACGGTAAGAAGTACAGTCAGTCATTCTCTAGTAAATATAGCCCATGGCAGTCTGACTTTGATGCCATGGCTAGAAAAACAGTCTTGAAGCACATGCTTTCAACCTATGCGCCACTTTCAACCGAATTACAGGAAGCAATCGTGGCAGATAACGCAGACAGTACAATCTCAAACAAGAATGAAATCAAAGACGTCACTCAAGAGCCAGTTGCTGAAACATTGGACGGTATCCTAGGAACTCCTAACAAGCCCACAGAGGGCGACAACGTAGTAGAGGGAGAATTTACCGCAGACACCAAAACACCCCCAAAAACGGCTGGAAAAACGGCAAAACCTGACGAGTTAGCCTCTGCCGAATACCCAGCAGATGAAATTCCAGATTTTGACAAAGAAACAGGCGAAGTTTTGGAAGAGATTAGTTTCTTTGAGGGAAACACGACCAACATTAAGGAGTAGGCTATGGAAGAACTAACACAAGAGAACTACTACCAGGACACGAGCTGGTTGACCAACTCACGCTTTAAACGGTATCAGCAATGCCAGGCTAAGGCCTTTGCTTTGGACAGTGGGCAATGGGTAGAAGAGAGGGATGAAACCCCTCTCCTACTCGGAAATTATGTTCACAGTTACTTTGAAAGCCCAGAAGCACATCAGCAGTTCATGGATGAAAATGGTGACAAACTCCTGGCCAAGACTGGCAAGAATAAAGGAAACCTAAAATCTGACTTTGTGATTGGCGATAAGATGATTGCAAGTTTAAAGGATGACGATGGATTTAATCATTTGTATCACGGTTATCCATCGGATGAAGTTCAAAAAGAGTTGATCGTCTATGGCGAAATCGAGGGTGTACCAGTCAAAGGAAAGCTGGATAGCGTGAATCTAAGCCGTGGTTATTTCGTGGATTTGAAAACCATGAAGTCCATCTACGCTGAAGAATGGAGCGCAGAACTTAAAAAGAAAGTTCCTGCAGCAGTTAATAATATTCTTAACTTTGGATATCATGGACAACTTGGTTTATATCGTGAATTGCTGAAACAAATGACTGGGAATGATTTTAGACCATACATTGTAGCGGTCAGCAAGGAAAACGTTCCAGATCGTGACATTTTGAAAATCGATGATGAATGGCTTGAAGAAGGTTTAGACAAAATCAAGTCTGAAATTGTCGAAGTTTGGGATGTTATCCAAGGTCAGAAAGAGCCTAAAAAATGTGGTCATTGCGATTATTGCAGAAGTCAGAAAAAACTGAATGCAGTAGTTAGCTTGAATGACTTGATTGAAAGTGATTATTAAGTTTGAAAAACCAACTATTTCCATTTTGGAAACAACTCAAAAACCAACAAGCCGTGCATTCTTGTAAAACTGCGAACTAGAAAATGCGTCAGTGACATTTATGTGACTTTGGACGAATGGCGCAAAGAATTTCACTCACGCTTGCTTTGCTCACAATTTGGCAGGCGTGGGATTTTGGTAGAAAGTATGGCAGCGATGAGATTATGGAACTGAATGAGGTGTTTTGATGAATAGACTAAAAGAATTAAGACAAGAAAAAAAGCTATCTCAAAAGGAAATAGCAAAAAGAAATGAGCATATCAGAAAAGACTCTATCACGCTGGGAAAACGGAGAAAGCCAAATCAAACCAGAAAAAGCCCAACAACTTGCTGACTACTTCGGCGTAAGCGTTGGATATCTGTTGGGGTATGAAAGCAACCCATTGGAACGACTGAAAAGCTTAGTTGATGAATTAAAGGAGCACAAGGACTTGTTAGGAGTTCTGGATTGGTACACAGCTTTTGATTTAGCTAATGACATTCTTGCAATAGCAAGCGTGGAAAAATCTAGATGGCTAGGGAGGTTGAATGCAGGAGAGATTGATTCTTAAATTTGAGTTGAACAGGAAGCAGATGATTAACTCAAATGATAGACCGCACTTTCATCAAAAGGCAAAAATCACTAAGTTTTTACGGCAGTTAGCTGCATATGAGGGCAACAATGTACTGAGAGATTACTTTGGCTTGCCTTATAGCGAGGACAAGCCTTGCAAGGTTAAGGTTCGGATATATCCTCCGACAAATCGGAAGTATGACCCACCGAACTGGTCGCCCACAAGCAAGGCTTTGTTTGATGGTTTGACGGACGCTAAGATTTGGACAGATGATAATTACAACGTGATAGTATCGACTGAGTTCATGCACGGTGGCAAGTCCGGAAATAAGAATTATAGGATTGAGCTGGAGATTTACGAATATCACGAGATATTGCAGAGGATAGTTGATGGGATTTGATAGGAGGTAAGAAATATGGTTGGAGTAA